>NZ_QODI01000020.1:0-96909 GCF_009935975.1 Pseudomonas sp. Q1
CAGCCGCCCCAAACCCGGACGCCTCGGTCTTTCAGAAACACCACGGCGTCCTTGTTGGGGCGGCTGCGCCGCCCAGCGCGGGGCAAGCCCGCTCACTACAAATTTGGTTGCGGCAGGTTGTTTTAACTGACTGGCATTAGAGCTTGCCCCCTTCCACATTTTTGGGCGGCATCAAGGCAGGAAAATGATCTTGTCCGCACTGCCGCTGTTCACTTGCTCATAGCACTGAACGCCCTCGGCCAACGCCACTTCACGCAACCCTGTCGGGAGCGGCAGCGAGCCTTCATCAAAGAAGCGCCCAAACTGCTCCAGCATCACCGCGCACTGCTCACAGTTGTAGAGCAGCGAATTGATACCCACCACCGAGCCCCCCTTGCGGTACAACGTCAGGGCCGGCAGTTGCACGTGACCGTCGACCGGCGCGGCGATGATTGCGATGCGCCCGAATGGCGCCAACCCCGCGACCGCAGCCGGCAGCCAAAAACCGGTGGTATCGAAGATCACATCCGCCCCGCCCTCGAACACCGCATTGACCTGCTTGCCCAATGCTTCGGGTTGCGCCAGGGCAATCGCATCAACCCCTTGCGCCTGCAGTACCTCGACCTGATCGGCCTTGCGCACCGCCGCCAGCACCTGGGCACCGCGAATTTTCGCCAGGGCCAACGCCGCGCTGCCGACAGCACCGTTGGCGCCAATCACCAACACGCGCGTGCCTTTGCCGACACCACTGCGCTCCAGGGCATCCCAAGCGGTGGTGTACGGCACACCAAGGCTGGCGGCCTGGGCAAAACTCAGGTGCGTGGGTTTATGCGCGACGCCCTTGGCCGACACGGTGAGGTACTGTGCGTGAGACCCGTCGGCAAAAAAACCGAGGTCACGTCCGGTGCCCCAAACCGCCTGGCCGATCAGCGCTGGCGGGCCTTCCACCACGACACCGGCAAAGTCCCGTCCGGGAATACGCGGCAAGGTGGTGTAGGGAAAACGCCCGAGCACGTTTTTCACATCACTGGGGTTCAGGCCGGCCGCTTTGACCTGGACCAACACTTCACCCGCAGCCGGCACCGGTTGGGCGACCTCAACGAAACTCAGGGCCGCCAGGTCTCCCGTGGCGGAAAATTGCAATGCTTTCATGGCCAATATCCATCGAAGGGAAAGAGTAAATCAGGACAACCAGGCGCTCAGCCACTCACGCCCCATGGGCCAGAGCTTTTCACCGAGCAGCATGCCCATCAGGCCCACCAGGGCAATGGCGGGCGGTGCGGGAGAGCGAAAGTCCAAGGCACCGTAGATCAGGCCGACGAGCAGGCCGATGGCGAGGGAAGCAAAGTAGTTCATGACGTTCACGCCTGGCGAGTTGATGGGCTCAGTGTAGTGAGCCCATCCCGGAAGCATCGGCCAAGTGCTTCAGGATTTCGGCCAAGCCTCAGCCGACATAGTGCGACGGCGCCACGCCGAGTTCGCGTCGGAACATGTCGCTGAAACTGCTGGGTGAATAGCCCAGGGAGCGGGCGATGCCGCTGACCGATTGGCCCTGGATCAGCTCAGCCACCGCCGTGGCCAACTGCACTTGCCGACGCCACTCGGCGAAGCCCATGCCCAGATGCTGCTGGAACAACCGCGCCAGGGTGCGCACACTGGCACCTGCCGCCTCGGCGTGTTGCTCGAAGGGAATCTCCAGCGACGGCGCCGCCATCACCGCCTGGCAGGCGCTGATCAGCCGCCGATCCGCTTGCGGCGGCATGGCGATGCGGATCTGCGAGCGGCGTGCCCGTTGCAGCTCCAGCAGCGCCAGGCCGACCACCGCATCGTAATACGCAGAATCGCCGCTATCGCCTTGCTCGACCAGGCTGACGATCAACTCACGCAGCAGCCCACCGACTTCAATCACCTGCACCTGGCTGTCCAGTGTCGCGGCCAACGCCGGGCGCAGGTAGATATTGCGCATCTGCAGGTCCGAGACCACGCGAATCCCATGCTCCACACCCGGAGGCAGCCACACAGCGCGCTGCGGCGGCACAACCAAGGCTTCACGGGGCGTCTCGACCCACATCACGCCGCTCATGGCGTAGAGCAACTGCCCCCAGTCATGGCTGTGCGGCTCCACATACAAGCCTCGCGGGTACGTGCGTGCCAGGGGTTGCACGGGGACGGCATGATCAGTCAGGTCGGGGGGAGCGGCCAGGGCCATGGGGTGCACATTCAGTCAAGGGTGAGCGGCCATGGTAATGACCGCCACCCGATAATCCGAGAGGATTTTTAACCGAGCGTATTCAAGCATGCGCCGACTTGGCGCATTCACAGCCGGTCGACGAGGCGCACGGCTCGCCATGGGCATGGTGCTCGGCACAGCCTTCGCAGCAATAGCCCTTACCGTCCTTCATCACCGCATTTTTACCCAGTACGCATTTGCAATGTGGGCAGGCACAGGTGTTATCAGCCATGGTCAGACTCCTTTTACATGGTCGTCCCGGCGCAGCGGATGCCGCACCTTAAACAGTGACTGCCGGCAAGCAAGCAGGGTTCAGCGCCGTTAGTCGACCTGGCTTCTGTTGCTGCGATACATAAACACCAGGGCCAGGGCCAGCAGCACCATCGCCAGGATCCGGCTGCCCGACAGTTCGATGGCCGGGTTGCCCAGCCAGCCGAAATTGTCGATCAGCATGCCCATGCCCAACTGGCCGACGATGACCGCCACCGTCGCCACTGCCGTGCCGACCACGGGCACCGCGCCGACCATCACGATCATGTACACCACGCCGAACAAGGCGCCGGTCAGCTGCCATTTGGGCACATCCAGCAAACTGACGGCACGGGCCGGTTCGAAGAAGAAAACCAACAATGCCGTGACCAGTGCGCCGACCGCGAAGGTCAGCAAGCTGCTGCGCAATACGCCCACCGACTGCCCCAGGCGACCGTTGATCGCCGCCTGCACACTCAGCACCGCACCGGCGGCGATCACCAGTACCAATAATAAAATCAGGTTCATCGCCTTACCCTCGTGCAATCAAGATCAATGCCGCCACAATCAACGCCAGCGCAATCCAGCGCTCGACATTGACCCGTTTGCGTGCAGTGCCGAACCAACCGAAATGATCGATCAACACGCTCTTGCCGACCTGGCCCGACAAGATCGCGATCATGGTCATCGCCACCCCGATGTGCGGCGTGGCAAGCGTCAGCACCACCACATAGATTGGCGCCAGGAACCCGCCGATCAATTGCCAGCGCGGCAGCCCGGCCAGCGCCGAGCCTTTTTGCGGGCCGCTGAACAACAGCAGCAAAAACAGGATCGCCGAGCCGACGCCAAAAATACTCAAGGTCGCCCATAAATGGCCGACTTGAGCCCCCAGCGGCCCCAACAGACCGGCCTCCACCGACAAGCCCATGCCCGCCATGATCACCAACGGCAACAACAGCAGCCGCAATAGGTTTTTTTTCGGCCGGGCCTGCGCCATGGCCGCAGTAGAACTGGCTTGCATACATCACCTGCGCTTCAGAAAAGGAAACATGGCGCGCATTATCCGGTGGCCGTCCTGTGCGATAAATGGGAGCATGCTGACAACACCTTTGCGCAATACGCACAGCCAGGGATTACCATGCAGGGTTTGAATGAACTGAGTTTCAAGGCGTTGCGCCTGTTTGTCGCGGTGCTCGACTACGGCAGTTTTTCCGCAGTGGCGCGCCGCGAAAGCCTGGCGCCCTCCTCCATTTCCCGGCAGATCCAGTTGATGGAACAGGCCCTCGGCCAACAACTGCTCTACCGCCACACCCGTGCGGTCAGCCCCACCGAGGCTGGGCGCCTGCTCGGCCAGCATGCACGCGTGATGCTGGAACAACTGGAAGCCGCCGGCCAAGCCCTGCAGGAACATGAACGAGAGCCCAGCGGCCTGGTGCGCATCAATGCGCCGATGGTGTTCGGCCAGCGTCACCTGTCCCCATGGCTCGGCGAGCTGTGCAGGCGCTACCCGAAGTTGCAACTGGAAATCCAGCAAACCGACACCTACGTCGATCCGTTGCAAGACGGCACCGACTTGCTGTTTCGCATCGGTGTGCTCAACGACTCCAGCATGCAGGCACGCATCTTCGCGCCCCAACGCTTTCGTATCGCCGCCAGCCCCGCTTACCTGGCCCGCCATGGCACGCCGAGCCACCCTGATGAACTGGTCAAGCATCAATGCCTGGCCTACAAGGGCGTCACCGGCCAGCAACGCTGGTTCTTTCGACGCGCCCCAGGCGACTGGACACCCTATAGCGTCAAAGGCCCCATCACCGGCAACCATGCCGACACACTCACCCACGCGGCCGAACAGGGTTTGGGGTTGGTGGTGTTCCCGTCCTGGCTGATTGGCGAGAGCTTGCGCGCCGGCACCTTGCAGGCGGTGCTCACCGACTACGAAGTGGCGACGACCCTGGAGCCGCAACAGATAGCCGCGCTATGGCCCGGCGGCCGACGGCTGTCGCTGAAGGTGCGCACGGTGATTGATTATTTTGTGGAGTGTTTTGGACGGGTGCCGTATTGGGATCGGTGATTCAGAACAACCACTGCCCAATCAACCACGCATTCGCCCCACTGATCAGCGCAAACAGGAACCACGCCAGTAACCGCGTGGGCAGCCGATTGACGAATGGCCCCATCAATTGCTTGTCATCGGTCATGCGGATCAGCGGGTAAAGCGCGAACGGCAACTGCAGGCTGAGCACCACCTGGCTAAGGATCAACAGCTTGCCGATAGCCTCGTCCCCCATCAGCCACACCCCGAGAAACGCCGGGATCAGCGCCAGCCCACGAGTGATCAACCGTCGCTGCCAGCACGGAATGCGCAGGTTGAGGTAACCCTCCATGATCACCTGCCCGGCGATGGTGCCGGTGAAGGTGGAGCTTTGCCCGGAGGCCAGCAGGGCGATACCGAACAGGATACTGGCGAAAGCACCACCCACGAGTGGGTCCAGCAGGTGGTAGGCGTCCTGGATCTCGACCACATCGGTATGGCCGGTCTTGTAGAACGCAGCCGCCGCCAGCACCAGGATCGCGGCGTTCACCAGCAATGCCAGGGCCAGGGAGCCAATGGTGTCGATACGGGCCAGCTTGACCGCATCCTGTTTGCTGGCGAGGTCCTTGCCGATCAACCGGGTTTGTACGACGGAGGTGTGCAGGTAGAGGTTATGGGGCATCACCGTAGCGCCCAGGATGCCGATGGCCAGGTACAGCGGCGCCGCGTCGCTGATGGCTGACAGCGACGGAGTGAAGCCGCTGAGCACGTCCGGCCAGTAAGGCTTGATCAGCACCAGCTCGATAAAGAAACACACGCCGATGGTCGCCACCAGCGCCAGCATGATTGCCTCCAGGCGGCGGAACCCTCGGTTTTGCAGGGCCAGGACCAATAACGTGTCGAAGGCGGTGATGACGATGCCCGTGGTCAGCGACACGCCAAGCAGCAGGTGAAACGCCAGGGCGCAGCCGAGCACTTCGGCGAGGTCGGTGGCGATGATGGAGATTTCCGCCAACACCCACTGGGTGCGTGCAGAGCGCCGGCTGTAGCGCTCGCGGCACAACTGGGCGAGGTCTTTGCCGGTGGCGATGCCCAACCGCGAGCACAGGCATTGCACCGCCATGCCGGCCAGGCTCGCCAGCAGGACCACAAACAACAGGCTGTAGCCATAGCGCGAACCGGCCTCGATGGCCGTTGCCCAGTTGCCCGGGTCCATGTAGCCGATGGAGATCAACAGGCCGGGGCCGGCGAACATCAACATCCGCTTGAAGAACGAAGCCTTGGGGTCGACGGCAACGGAGCCTGCCACTTCCGGCGGGCAGAACGGGGCGGTAGCGATTTTCGGCAGGCTGAATTTCACGCGGCATTCCAGGCAGACAACACAAGACAGGCGTGCAGCTTAGCAGTCGGACGCAACTGTGCGCATCACCGTTTCCCGGGGCAGGTCAAACGCTTCGACCACTTGTACCGCCAGGTCCATTTCCTGGTTGAGAGCCTCACGCTCCATGCGCTGGCGAATCATGCCGACCACCAGCACCGCCAAGGTGGTGATCGAGTAAGCCGGGCCGGAAAATGCACGCACACCGCTGACCAGCAACATCGCCGCCGCCAGCACCTGGCCCACCACCGGAATCGCGGTGGCCGCGCCCCGGCGCAGGATAAACCCGGTGAGCCCCGCCAATGCGGTACCGCTCAACGCGGTGGTCGCCGAACGGCCCAGGTCGAAGCGGGTGAACAACCCCTGCTCTCTTTGGGCGGCAGCCTTGAGTTCAGCGTCGAAAGCCTGCCGGTCGGCGCCGCTCAGTTTGTCTTTGTACTGCTCGATCAGTGTTTGCGCGACCTGCGCCTCGATCTCCGCCAGTGCCACGGACTCAACCGGCTCATCGAACTTGATCCCCAGCCGTTGAGCCACATCCTCGGCAATCTGGCGATAACTCACGCCATGGCCGCGGGCCAGGTTCATGAAGCTGTCACCGCCCATGCGCTGCAACTCGATGGCCAGTTTCAGCGGTTCACGCACACTGGCATCGATTGAGGCGCTGCGCTTTTGCGCCATCAGCTCAGCGAGAAACTTCAGCTCTTCCGGGCGCGCCTGCACCAATGCCGGGAACAGCGCCACGTCCTCCTCGGCGAACCGCACCTCAGCGTTACGCTGGTCGGCGCGGATCAGGCCGCGCCGCTCTTGCAACAGGTCGGTGTATTGCACCACCGTCTGCAATTGCGGCCAGTAGGCGGCGTGATCGAAAGTCGGCAGATGCACATTGGTGACCTTGGCCTTCAACGCCGGTGTGACCTCAATGGCATAGCGACCAATGCAGCGCTCGGTATCCGGTTTTATCGCCAGTGCCCAGTCCTTGCTCGAGTGGCAGTTGATCACCCGCCCCTTGAATGGCACCGACACCTCTTCCCACGGGCTGGACGTACAGATCGCCCCGCCCATCAGCAGCAGATTATTCAACGGCAACTCGCGGGCAACCTGCGGGCTGGCCAACACACTCTTGACCAGGATGCGCGCGCCGAGGGAATGACCGATCAGGTTGATACGCCGCACCGGCAGCGCTTCAGCGCGCAGGTAGCCGGCCAGCTCGGGCAATAAGGTCTTGGCCACTTCATCGACACGCGCCTCGACACTTTTGTAATGGTCGAGGAAATAGGCAATCGCCTTGCCCACTCCCACCGTTGCAGCGCCCACGCCGCCACCGCCGAGCATCGAGGCGAGCACGTCCTTGAACGGTGCGAACAGGTTTTCCAGGAAATGCCCCGCCGGCCAGAACAGCATCAGGTTGGTCGAGCCTTCGATACTCGCCAGTTGTTGCTTGAAACTGCCCAGTTGCTGGCGATTGAAGAACGCTGAATAACCGTGAACGTAGAGATTGAGCACCTCCCCCTGGGGCTCGCCGCACAGCAAAAAGGTGGGCTTGCGGGTACGGTGCATTTCATTCCACTGGTGTTGCATGGGCCGGTGACTCCTGGTGACGATGGGCGGCGATAGTAACAAAGCATGGCGCTGACAAAGGTGAATCCTGACCGGCGTGATTCAGAACAACGCCGCTGCCTTGGATTTAGCCAGGTAACGTGCCGGGCTCTCCCCTAAGTTGCGGCGGAACACCGAAGTGAAGGCGCTGGAGCTGCTGAAACCCAATGCGAACGCCACCTCGGTAATCGACGCACCCTGGCTGAGCCGAGCCGTAGCCTCCAGCAGGCACACCTGCTGGCGCCACGCCACAAACGTCATGCCGGTGCTTTCGTGGAAGTTGCGGGTGAAGGTGCGTCGGCTCATGTTCGACCAATCGGCCATTTCGTCGAGGCCGACTTTCTGCGTCGGTGCGTCCACAAAACGCTGGCAGGCTCGCGCCAGGCGCGGCTCCACAGGCAACGGGGCGCTGAGGGAAAGCTCCGGCATGGCGCCGATCTCATCGATCAGCAGCGTCAGTAAACAGCGTTGTCGCACGCCAAGCGACGCGCGCGGCTCAATCGCTAACGCCGCTTCCAGCAAATGCCTGAGCAGGGGCGACACTTCGAACACCTGGCAACGTTCCTGCAAACCGGCTTGCCCGGCAGCGTCATCGTCGAGGTAGGTGTTAAGCATCACCACATCACCGCGCATGTGCATTTCGTGGGCCACACCGCCCGGCACCCAGATCGCCCGCTGCGGTGGCACCACCCAACTACCGAGTTCAGTAAACATCTTCAAGGCACCGCTGGAGGCATAGGCGAACTGGCCGCGCGAGTGCGTATGCCGCTCGAATACGGTGCCGGACGGATACTCGCGCAGGGTGACCACTGCTTCGGGGTCGTTGTTATCAAAGGTCGGAATCATGGCCCGATATTGTCAAAATATGGCCTGACATAGCAAGCGGGCCATTGCATGACGCTCTAGGATTTCCCCCTTTGAACCCGCCCAGGAATACCCATGCCCAAGAAACATCTCGCTCTTGCCCTACTCGTCACCTTCGTCTGGGGGCTGAACTTTCCGATCACAAAACTGGGTCTGCGTACCATCGACCCCTTTGTACTGACCGGTATCCGTTTTGCCCTCGCCGCCTTGCCAATGGTGTTTTTCATCCACCGCCCCGCCGTCAAATTCCGCTATGTGGCCGCCTATGGCGTCATCTTCGGGCTGGGCATGTGGGGCATGATCAACTATGGCATCCAGGTGGGCGTGAGCACCGGGATTGCCTCGCTGCTCATCCAGCTCAGTGTGTTTTTCACACTGGGTTGGGGCTACCTGCTGTTCAAGGAAAACATTCGCCGAGTGCAGTGGATCGGCGCGTTGCTCGCATTGATCGGGCTGGCAGGGATCATCGCCACCCAGCAAGGCGAGCATGCCGTGGTGGGCGTGTTATTGATCGTGTTCAGTGCACTGGCCTGGAGCCTCGGCAATGTCATCATCAAGCTATCGGGAGTGAAGGAAATCTTTTCGTTCATGGTGTGGGCCAGCCTGTTTCCACCGATTCCACTGTTCCTCATGGGCGGGTGGTTGCACGGCAACGCGGCGTTCGCAAGCTTAGCCACTGGCCTGGACTCGACCGCTGTAGCATCGATTTTGTTTCAGGTCTACCTGGCCACGCACTTTGCCTACTGGGGCTGGAATTCCCTGCTCAAAACGTACCCCGTGTCCACCGTAGCACCGCTGTCGTTATTGATCCCGGTATTCGGGATTACCAGCTCGATGTTGATCCTGGGCGAACGCATTGCCATACCCGATCTGATCTTCATCGCGGTCATCATCATCGGCCTGGCAGTCGGGCTGTACCGCAAACCGATTGTGCGGATAGGTGGCGAAACGACAGTGTGCCCACAGAAAAGCCATTGAATTAAATGGTATTAATAGTTTCGCAAATCCCGTGCAAGAATAAGATTACAGCCAACACCCACTGATATTTCGCTGCAAAAGTACAAGTTTCCCAATGTAAAAAAACGCTCTAATGCGCCCCGTAGATTCATGCTTACTGATCCTGGAGTTCTCCATGCCCCATGAAGGCAACCTGTTACAAGCAGCCGTGGTGTTCCTTCTCGCCGCCGTGCTGACCGTGCCTTTGGCCAAGCGTCTGCAACTGGGCGCGGTGCTGGGCTATCTGTTCGCTGGCGTGGTCATCGGCCCCGCGGTGCTGGGCCTGGTGGGTAACCCGCAAAGCGTGGCGCAGTTTTCGGAACTGGGCGTGGTGTTGCTGTTGTTCATCATCGGCCTGGAGCTGTCGCCCAAGCGGTTATGGGTGATGCGCAAGGCGGTGTTCGGCGTCGGCCTGGCCCAAGTGTTGCTCACCGGCCTGGTCATGGGTGTGGTGGCTCTGTGGCTATTTGGCCAGGCGTGGAACAGCGCGATCGTACTCGGCCTGGGCCTGGCGCTGTCCTCCACCGCCTTTGGCCTGCAGAGCCTGGCCGAGCGCAAGGAACTCAACCAACCCCACGGGCGCCTGGCCTTTGCGATTCTGCTGTTCCAGGATATTGCCGCGATCCCGCTGATCGCCCTGGTGCCACTGCTGGCCGGTAGCGACCACCCCACCACTGAAGCCCAAGGCTGGCAGCACGTGCTGCAAATACTAGGCAGCATCGCCGTGGTGATCATCGGCGGGCGTTACCTGCTGCGTCCGGTGTTTCGCATCGTGGCCAAGACCGGCCTGCGTGAAGTGTCCACCGCCACCGCGTTACTGGTGGTCATTGGCACCGCCTGGCTGATGGAGCTGGTCGGGGTGTCCATGGCCCTCGGCGCCTTCCTCGCCGGCCTGCTGCTGGCGGATTCGGAATACCGCCACGAACTGGAATCCCAGATCGAGCCGTTCAAGGGCCTGCTGCTGGGCCTGTTTTTCATCAGCGTGGGCATGGGCGCCAACCTCAGCCTGTTGCTCAGTTCGCCGTTGGTGGTCATCGGCCTGACCCTGCTGTTGATCGGCCTCAAACTGCCGCTGCTATACGCGGTCGGGCGCCTGGTGGGCGACCTCAACCGCGAAAGCGCGCTGCGCCTGGGCGTGGTGCTGGCGGCGGGCGGTGAGTTTGCCTTCGTGGTGTTCAAGATCGGCCGTGATCAGGGCCTGTTCGAACCGCACCTGTACGATGTGCTGGTGCTGACCATCACCCTGTCCATGGCCGTGACGCCGCTGTTGCTGCTGGTCTGCCCCAAGCTGTTCAAGCCCAAGGTCAAACCGGTGGAAGTGCCGGAGGAATACCGCACCATCGAGAGTGATGCGCCACGGGTGGTGATTGCCGGCATGGGCCGCATGGGCCAGATCGTCGCGCGTATCCTGCGGGCGCAGAATATTTCGTTCATTGCCCTGGACACGTCGGTGGAAACCATCGAACTGACCCGCAGTTTCGGCGGCATGCCGGTGTTCTATGGCGACCCGCAGCGCCCGGAGATCCTGCACGCGGCCAAGGTCGACCAGGCCGAGTTCTTCGTGATCGCCATGGACGACCCCGAGATCAACATCAAGACCGCCGAACTGGTGCGCAACCTCTACCCGCACATGAAGATCATCGCCCGAGCGCGTAACCGCCAGCACGTGCACCGTCTGGTAGACCTGGACGCCTCGCCCGTGCGCGAAACCTTCTATTCCAGCCTGGAGATGAGCCGCCGCACCCTGGTTGGCCTCGGTTTGAGCCAGGCCCAGGCCGACGCCCGCATCACGCGCTTCAAAAACCACGACCTGCAAGTCCTCGCCGCGCAACATGCGGTATACGACGACGCGGCCAAGGTGATGCAGACCGCCCAGGAAGCCCGCGCAGAACTGGCGCGGCTGTTTGAGATGGACCGGCTTCAGGAAGAGTCCGATAAGGTGTAGGGCTGCCGATGAACGATCTTGCGAATTTTCTGACAGAATACGCCGCAATTTCGTTCATCACTGGAGCGCTTCATGGCCACTTTCATCAAGACCGCCGCCCTGCTGGCCCTCGCGCTTACCGCCGGCAGCGTATTCGCTGCCAGCAAACCGACCACGCAAACGATCTCGACCCTGGGCGGCAAATTCACCTTCAGCCTGCCCAAGGCCTACATCGCCGATACGCTGCCATCCGGCAAGGCAGAGGATGGCACCGCCGACACCCAGGGCACGCTGTACGCCAACGCGACCACAAAAAGTGTGGTGATCGTCGCTGAAACCGTGCGCAACGATGGAGCTACGATCAAGGATAACGACGCGCAATTCCTCGACGGCGCGGTGGCCGACTTCGTCAAGGACCAGAGCGCCGCCCTGCCCGACTTCAAGAAGCAAAACGAGAAAAAACTGACCTTCAAAGGCTTGGGCCTGCGCCAAGTGGACAGCACTGCGACCCAAGGCGGCGGCAAGACCTTGAACTCGACCTTTTTGGGCGGTTCAGGCAACCATCTGCTGGTGATCCAGGCGATCTCCCGGGCGGACGATGTGAAGGGGCATGAACAGTTGGTGAAGCAAATCACCGGCGGCAAATAACCCGATCGGCCAAACACTACAAAACCCATGTGGGAGCGGGCTTGCTCGCGAATGCGGGGTGTCAGGCCCTTCATCTGCCCCTGATACACCGCATTCGCGAGCAAGCCCGCTCCCACATTTTTGACCGCATTTTTATCGCAGGCTCTGTTCCAGCCAGGCTTTGAGGTCCTGTACCTCGGCTTCACTCACGGTATGCGGCATGCCCATATACCCGTGGAACTCGGGCTTCAAGCCCAACCCCAGCAATACATCATTGGCCCGCGTGGCCGCGGTGTATGGCAGCGCCTGATCCAACGTGCCATGGCCGATGAAAATGGCCAGCTTGTCCAATGCCGCATCGGGTTTCAGTTCAGCCTTGAGCACCGGTAATACGCTGCCACTCAAGGCCGCGATCCCCCGCACCAACGCAGGCTTTCGCAAGCCCACTTCGTAGGACATGATCGCGCCCTGGCTGAACCCCACCAGGAACACCCGATCGCTTTGCGTGTGATATTTGGCAGTGGCCTGGGTCACGAAGTCTTCGATCAGCCTGGCGCTGCGTTGCAAGTCAGCCGTCTCGCCATCGTAATCACCGTCGCCGGGTTTCCTGGCAAACCAGCGATAGCCACTGGGGTCGACCGGCATTGGCGCGCGCACCGACAAGTAGGTCCAGGTCGATGGCAGCGCGTCCTTGATGCCGAACAGATCTTCCTCGTTACTGCCGAACCCATGCAGGAAAATCACCAACGGCTGGTTGCGCGCCTCACCCTGAGTCTGCTCCAGGTACGACAGCGGCAAATCGGTGTGCAAGGTGGCGTCGGCCTGGGCAGTGCCGGCCAGCAAAGCCAAGGTCAGGGCGAAGAGTTTGAACATGGTTAACCTCAAGGTTTGCGCAGCAAATAGGTATCCATGATCCAGCCATTGGCCAGGCGCGCAGCCTTGCGCACCCGTTCGATCTCTGGCGCCACCTCGGCGACTTTACCGCTGACCAGGATCTCGTCCGGCGTGCCCAGGTAAGCGCCCCAGTAAATATCCAGGTCCTGATCGGCCACGGTACGGTAGGAATCCTCGGCATCGAGCATGACCACCAGGGTGTCGGCATCACTGGCCTGCCCCGCCGCCAAACGCCGGCCGGTGGTGATCTCGATGGAGCGGCCGATACGGTTCAGTGGCACTTTGTGCTGGGCCGCCAGGGCCTGCACGCTGGTAATGCCGGGGATCACTTCGAATTCAAACGCACAGCGGCCACTGGCAAGGATCGCCTGCAGGATACGAATGGTGCTGTCGTACAAAGCCGGGTCGCCCCACGCCAGGAACGCACCCACTTCGCCGTCAGCCATTTGCTCAGTGATCATCCGCTCGAAGGTCGCTTGCTTATCGCGGTTAAGGTCCTGCACGGCGGTGGTGTAATCGATATCGCCACGCACACGCTCGGGGCAGTCGGCCTCGACAAAACGGTAGCCCGGGTCGGTGATGTAGGTCTCGCAGATTTCACGCCGCAGGTCGATCAGCTTGTCTTTGCTTTGGCCCTTGTCCATCAGGAAAAACACATCGGTACGGTTGAGCGCCTTCACGGCCTGCATCGTGATGTAGTCGGGGTTGCCGGCGCCAATGCCGATGATCAGGATGGTTTTCATGGGGTGCTCTCAGTGCGGGATGTGGATTTTGCCATGTTGTCGGCCTGCTGGGTCAAATCACTCCAGGCGCAGGCGCCATCGCCCATTGAACCTGAGTTCAGTCGACGACAACGGCTCGACATCAATCGCCCCGAACGCAGCCGGCGCGCACTGCATCACCTGCAGCAACGCGGCGCGAATCACGAACGGATGGGTTACCGCCAGTACATGGCCGGGGGTCTGTTCGAGGTCATGCAGCCATTGGCCGACGCGTTCGCAGAGTTGCGTCACGGATTCGCCACCGTGTGGCGCGGCAGTGCTGTCAGCCAGCCAGTCCTGCAAGGCTTGGGGCTCGGACTGCTGGATGGCCTCCAGGGGCTGGCCTTGCCATCGACCAAAATCATACTCACGCAGGCACGGGTCGACTTGCGGCTGCTCGGCAAACATTCGCGCCGTCTGCCGTGTACGCAACTCAGGGCCACAGACTACGCGGGGTGCCCGCTTGAAGCGACCCGCCAGGGAGAGTGCCGCCTGTTGCCAATCCATATCCACGGGCTCATCCCGTGCAAAACGCCCGCGTTTCAGGGCCTGGGTGCTGGCATGGCAGATAAGTGTCAAGCGGGTGGTTCGCATCACAGCTCACTTCGGTTCGGTACGCGGTCATCGTCGACCGGCGAGGTCCTCCCGATGTTACAACGAACAACGATCAGAAGGCCCGCCTGTCGGCCTAGGCGCCAGGATGGGCCAGGTACAAGACCTGATAGCCGCTGCCAGGATGCTCCGCCTCCAGCGCGCCGGCTGACAGCGTAAACCGCACCAGCCGCCATGCCTGGACATCCAGGGCCAGGAACACGGCAAATGTATCGGTGCGCTCAGCCAGTTGCTGATTGTGGCGTTTCTGCTCGGCCAATACCTGCGCTCGGTCCGCATCGGGGGCCAGCGGCCACTCTTCCCGGTACAGACTCAGCGCGCCCGACGCGGGGCCGCGCACCACATCCACCGGCAACCAACTTTCGATATGCGGTCGACCAAAGCTGTCGAGTACTTTCTGGAAGCGCTCGCCCAGCAAAAAGTCGACCGCCTGCAACGGGTCGGCCCACAAGTACACCGACGCATAGACATTGCCCGCCGCCTGCCCACGCTCCTGGGCAATAAACGCCTTGAACAGCAACCCCTCGGTGTGATCCCACAAGGGCCCCAATTGTGCGGCGCGCTGGTGGATCACGCGCATGTCGTAGTCGGCGGGCAAGCGGTGTGAATACTGTTTGGCAAACATGGAGAGACTCCTGAGCAAGATGAGATGCCAGCTTGCGCAGCGCGGATAATTTCAACAAGATATCAATGGATATATGTGAAATAAGTATTTGATATGACTGATACGAGCAAACCGCTGGATATCGACACCGTGCAAGCCTTCGTCCTGGTGGCGGATTTCGCCAGTTTCACGCGTGCCGCCGAGGCCCTGGACACCTCCCAGGCCGCCATCAGCCTCAAGCTCAAGCGCCTGGAAGAACGCCTGGGTTATCGGCTGCTGGAGCGCACGCCCCGGCATGTGCGGCTGTCGCCACAGGGTGAGCGGTTCATCGGCGCCGCCCGTACCCTGCTCAACGCCCATGAACGCGCCCTCGGTGACCTGGGCGGCCACGCAGCGCGGCGGTTGGTAATCGGCATCAGCGACCACGTGGCCGGGCCGGATTTGCCCACTTGGCTCAGCCGCCTTGCCGCCTACGATCCCCTGGTGATTCTTGAAGTGCGCATCGCCTCATCTCGCGACCTGGTCGCCGCGTTCGAGCGCAACGAGCTGGACGCGGTCATCGTGCGTAACGAAGGCGATCGCCAAGATGGCGAAGTATTGGCGGTGGAGCGCTTTGGCTGGTTTGCCGCGCCGACGTGGCAACACAGTCCGGATGCCCCACTGCGTATCGCAACCCTGGCCGCGCCCTGCGGTGTTCGCCAGCTGGCAACCCGAGCCCTGGATGACGCACGCATCGACTGGACCGAAGTGTTTGTCGGCGGCGGTGTGCTGGCCGTGGGAGCGGCGGTCAGCGCCGGCCTGGGGGTGGCCGCACTGGCACACCGCGTGGCACCGGCCGGCGCGGTGGAGGTCGGCGAGCAATACGGGTTACCCGCCTTGCCCGTCAGTGAGGTCAAGCTGCACAGCCGCATCAACGACGAGCGATCCCGCGACACGCTGCGGGCCTTGAGCGCGACTTTTCGTGGGACGCTGCAGCGCTAGAGTGGACAACGGGTAACCTGTGGCGAGGGAGCTTGCTCCCGCTGGACTGCGTAGCAGGCCCAGTCTTTTCAAAGCAAAAGCGGGGGCCGCTTCGCGACCCAGCGGCAGCAAGCTGCCTCGCCACAGTGACAGAGTTGTGTCTTAACGGACCAACCCCCTCCCGTCAGGCAAGCGCCGCATTGGCCGGCACCGTCGCAGGACTACCGTTGGCCACAAAGTCCTCCCGGCGCAACACCACCAGCGCAATCAACGACACCACGCCGGTGGCCACATAGAAATACCAGGGCGAGGTGATGTCGCCAGTCACCTTGATCAACCAGGTCGAGATCAACGGCGCACTGCCACCAAACACCGCCACCGGCACGTTGTACGCCACCGCAATCCCGGTGGAGCGGATACGCGTCGGCAGCAGTTCGCTCATCAGCGCATAGGTAGACGAGGCATACAGCCCAAACAGAATCGCCACCGCCATCAGCGGCGCAAAGAACGTTGCCGGCGTGGCGGTCGGGGCCGACTTGAACAGCCAGAACATCGCCAGCGTCGCCAGTGTGCCGATCACCATCAGGAATGGCTTGCGCCCATACTTATCGGTGAACGCACCGCCGAACGGCATCACGAAGGCCGCCGAAAAACTCGCGACAAACACATAGAGCAAGGTGGTGCCACTGTCGAACTTGAGGATCTTGGCCATGTAGGTCGAGGCGAAGGTCAGCACCAGGTAAAAAATCGAGCTGTGCAAGGTGATGATAAAGAACACCAGGGCAATCGCCCGCTTCCACTGCCAGACTTCACGCAGCGGTGCACGCGAGGTTTGCCCGGCGCGTTGCAGGGCCAGGAACTCAGGGCTGTCTTCAAGCTTCAAGCGGATGTACATCGAGATAAAGCCCAGCGGGGCGGCGATCAGGAATGGCACGCGCCAGGCCCATTCCTGCATCACATCGGCGCCCAGCACCCAGGTCATGCCATTGGCGACCGCGCCGCCCAGCAACAGGCCGAGTACCGCAGTCACCATCAGCCAGCATGTGGCGAAGCCACGACGGCCGGGGCCGGCGTATTCGGAGATAAAACTGGTGACGGTGCCGATCTCGCCGCCTGCCGAGAAGCCCTGGACGCAACGCACCAGGATCAGCAGGATCGGCGCGGCGATGCCCAGGGTCGCGTAGCTGGGCAGCAAGCCCAGCAACACGGTGGAGCCCGTCATCATCACCAGTGCCATGATCAGGGTTTTGCGGCGGCCGATCTTGTCCGCCAAGGGGCCGAAGAACAGCCCGCCCAAGGGCCGGATGAAGAAGCTCAGGGCGAACGCGGCAAAGCTGGCCAGCAGGCTGGTGGTAGGGTCATCGGAGACGAAAAACGCCTGGCCGATGTACACGGCAAGAAAGCCGTAGACGCCGTAGTCGTACCACTCGATCAAGTGGCCGGAGGTGGCGCCGAGAAACGCGCGGCGCCGCTTGCGCAGCGTGTCTTGCGGGTGAATGCCCATCGAAGGGACTCCTTGTCGGTTGTTCTATCCATGAATAAACGCGGGCTAGCGAGTGGCGGCGATACTCGCGTCTTTCAACCACTGCCGCAAGTCGGTCTTGAGGATTTTGCCGTAACTGTTCTTGGGCAACTCATCGCGGAACAGGTATTTCCTGGGTTTCTTGAAAGACGCCATGCGTGCCAAAAACCAGGCGGTCAGCTCAGCCTCGTCGAGCGGCTGGCCGCTGCGGGTCACCACAAACGCAACCACCGACTCGCCCCATTGCGCATCCGCCTCGCCCACCACGCACACTTCAAACACCTCGGGGTGCTGGGCCAGCACTTCCTCGACCTCACGCGGGTACACGTTGCTGCCGCCACTGATGATCACGTCCTTGGAACGGTCCGTGAGCGTGAGGTAACCGGCCGCATCGACAAAGCCGATATCGCCGGTCAGCAGCCAACCGTCGACCAGGGTTTGGCGGGTGGCCTCAGGGTTGCGCCAATAACCTTGCATGACCGTGGCACCCCGCACGGCAATTTCGCCGCGCTCGCCGGTCGGCACCGGCTGGTGTTGCGCGTTGAGAATCTGGATCTCGACACAGGCTTGCGCGTGCCCGACCGACGCCGCCAGGCTGTCCCAATCAGGGCGTTGGCGGTCGGCAATCACCGCGCGGGGCAGCACGCTGATGGTCATCGGGCTCTCGCCCTGGCCGTAGATCTGCACCAGCCGCGGGCCAAAGCTGTCGACGGCTTCACGCAGGTCGGCCAGGTACATCGGCCCGCCGCCGTAGACGATCGTCTTGATGCCTTCGCCGTGGTACCCCTGACGCCGCGCCTGCTCGACCATGCGCTTGACCATGGTCGGCGCGGCGAACAGCGACACATTGCCCAACTGCGCCGCCAGGCCGAACAGCTCGGCCGCCTCGAAGCCGTGGGACGCCGGCACCACATGCCGTGCGCCGCAGCGCACATGAATGAAATTGTAGAGCCCGGCGCCATGGGACATCGGCGCCGCATACAGTGCCGCGTCATCGGCACTGACCGGGTCGACATCCGTGGCGTAGCACAGCGACATGGCGATCAGGTTGCCATGGGACAACATCACGCCCTTGGAACGCCCGGTGGTACCGGAGGTGTAGAACAGCCAGGCGAGATCCTGGTCTTGGCGCGATACCGGCTGCGCCAGGGTCGGCCAGCCACGGGTCGGCGGCAATACGTGACCGTCGAGTTCCTTGCAGCGCGCGGGCAAATCCCGCGACGAGAATACCCGGCCGCCGTCGGTAAAGATCAGGCGCGCCTCGGCATCAGCGGCGATCCACGCCGCCTCCGCCGGATGCAACTTGGCATTGATCGGCACGGCTACCGCGCCCATCCACCAGATCGCGTAGAGCAGTTCCAGGTAGTCGCAGCTGTTCTTCATCAGCACCGCGACGGTATCGCCCGGCACCAGGCCGTGCTGGTCCACCAGGCAGGCGGCACGCTGGCGCACATGGGCGGCGAAGGTGGCGTAGTCGGCCACTTGCCGGGCGCCCTCGAACAGCGCCGGGCGCTGCGGATGGCGGCGTTGGGTGTCGTGTAGCCAATGGGCGATGTTCATGGTTCAGCTGCGCCGCGCATGCAGGACCGAGGCGTAGTTGGCCACCGCCATGCCGCCCATGTTGAACACCAGGCCGAACTCGGGGTTGGGCACCGCCAGGCCAATCGGCTCACCGGTCAGTTGTCGAAACGCCAAGGCATGCATGGATACGCCGGTCGCCCCCACCGGATGGCCCTTGGCCTTGAGCCCGCCGGAAAGGTTGACCGGCAGCCGCCCGCCCGCACGCACTACGCCGCTGTCGAGCACACGGTGGCCCTCGCCTTTGGGCGCCAGGCCCATGGCTTCGTAGATCAGCAGTTCAGCGATGGTAAAGCAGTCGTGCACCTCGGCGAAGCTCAGGTCGGCCAGGGTGATGTTGGCCCCGCGCAACGCCGAGTGGATCGCCCGCTGCGGGCCTTCGAAGGCGAGGATGTCGCGCCGGGCGATGGGCAGTGTGTCGTTGACCTGGGTCAGCGCACGGATCTGTACATCGCGACGAAACGCCCGCGCACGCTTGGGCGACGCCAGGATAATCGCGGCGGCGCCGTCGCTGATCAGCGAGCAATCGGTCAGGCGCAGGGACTCGGCCACGAACGGGTTGCTTTGGGACACATTGTTGCAGTGCTCGAAATCCATCACCCGATGCATCTGCGCCAACGGGTTGGCCATGGCATTGGTGTGGTTCTTGGTGGCGATGGCGGCCATCGAGCCCAGCGGGCAATGGTAGCGCTCGGCATATTGCCGGGCGGCGCGGCCGAACAATTGCGGGAAACTCAGGCCGGCTTCGGCCGGGTCGTTCTGATAACCGGCACCGGCCAGGGCCTGGGTGACGGCGGCCGTCGAGGTATGGGTCATCTTCTCGGCGCCCACCACCAGTACCAGCTCGGCGCTGCCGGAGAGGATCGCATTGACCCCGGCCTGGATCGCCGCCGAACCGGATGCACAGGCGTTTTCGCAACGGGTCGCCGGTTTGAAGCGCAGCCCCGGGTCGGCCTGCAACAGCAACGAGGCGGCAAAGCCGTCGGGCACCAGCCCTGAATTGAAGTGGCCGAGAAACAGCGCGTCAATCTCTGCCGCATCAATGGCCGCGTCCATCAGGGCTTCGCGGGTGACCTCTACGATCAGGTCCTCAAGGGTGGTGCCATCCAGGCGACCAAAACGCGAATGACCAGCGGCAACTATGGAGACGCAATCAGCAGGCATATTCAATTTCTTCTGGTGTGGGTGTAAACATTCCCTACAATGAACCACCCTGGATCGCTCGCCAATTCGTGTAACTACTTACATGGATAAGTAGTAACCGCAGCGATATACAACGAGGCAGGACGCCCAATGACTGTGTTTGAACCGCTCTTCGAAGATATCGAGCGCCTGGCGTTCCAGCTGTCGCCTGCGCCACAGATCGTTACCCGCCATCGCGTGATGGTCGACTGCAACGAAGCATTCCTGAAGCTGTTCGGCTACACCCGCGACGCCTTGGTCAACCAGTTGACCCTGCTGATTTACCCGTCCCAGGCCGATTACCACGCCATCGGCAAGCGCAGCCATGACTGGTTGCTCGACAGTGAAAACGGCTTCTACTCCGATGAACGCTTCATGCAGCACAAAAGCGGCGAAGTGTTCTGGGCCCGGTCCCATGGCTACACCCTCACCCCCAAAGACCCGTTCAAGCTGATGATCTGGCACTTCGAACGCCTGGACCGCCCCCACACCGGCACCGGCGATCTCACGCCACGGGAGCGGGAAATCGCCATGCTGATCGTCAACGGCCTCAAGTCCAAGGAAATCGCCCTGCGCCTGGGGATTTCCCACCGCACGGTGGAGGTGCACCGGGCACGGCTGATGAAAAAACTGGAGGTGAAGAACATTGTGGAGCTGGTGTCGAAGATGATTTTCGTCGGTGGCCGCAGCTGGTTATAGCCAACCATTACAAACCCCGGTCCCGCGCTGGCTACGCTGAACACTGCTCAAGAGGAGCTTCCCCACGCAGCGATGTTTAAAGGACTAATACCATGGCGCACTCTGATCGTTCTTCACCTGCCACTCTCCCGCGTAAAACCCCACCGCCCGTCGAGGGCAGCGGCTCCAACCTGCTCACCCTGGACAACGCCGGCCCCGTGCAAATGGGCTTCTGGGTGCCCAACCGCGTATGGGCGACCGCCAATTACCTGGTGCCCCTGCGCAACTACATCGCCGCGATGAAAAAAGCCGGCACCCTGGCGCCCATGCAGCCGCAGCTGGTGGCCTTCAAGCAATGGGTGACCAGCCACAGCGTGTACCGCATGTGGGTGATGTCGATGATCGAGCAGGCCAACGCCTTCGTGAGGACCCTGCCCCCCCACACCCGCGACCAGATCAAGACCGAGGATGGTGACGCGGTGTGGATCGAGGGCTACGACAGTTTCTTCGAGATCCTCAACGAGATCGTCAGCACCTCGTCGTCCTTCAACGACACCGCTCAGGTGGGCACGCCCATGAATGGCTTCCTGGCGATCTCCATGGCCACCGAAGCCGGCGTTGCGCTGTTTCATGACGCCACCTTCAACCAGCAGTTCAAGCAGGTGCTCGACACCTGGAACGCCTACCTCAAGAGCCCGCAGTCGCTGGACAAACTCGACATCAACAACCCCGAGAAACCAGGCTCCTGGATCTCCAAGGCCGCCTGGAAAGCCGGGGTATGGGACCAGATGGAGTGCGACCCGAAAAAACCCGGCTACGGCTTCGATTCGTGGAACGCGTTTTTCATCCGCAAGTTCGTGCCCGGCGCGCGGCCGTTCCAGGGCGATGCCAAGACCCAAGTCAATATCGGCTGCGAGACCACGCCGTGGGAGTATCAGAACGATATCGCGCTTGAAAGCGACTTCTGGATCAAGGACGTCAACTACTCGCTGCTGGACCTGTTCGCCGGCCAATCCACGTTGGCGAAGCTGTTTGAAGGCGGCCAGCTTTACCAGGGCTTCCTGTCGGCCACCCACTACCATCGCTGGAACGCACCACTGGACGGCACTCTCGTGCGCTCATGGGTGCAGCCCGGGACTTACTTCGCCCAACGCCCGGCCCAGAAGGAAGGCCCGGGCACCTGGGAAGGCACCGAGTCACAACCCTACCTGGGCCACGTGGCGGCACGCGCGATCTTTATTTTCGAGCACCCCGCCTGCGGGTACGTGGCGTTGATCTGCATCGGCATGGTGGAGGTGTCGACCTGCATCATTGAACCGGCGTTTATCGTCGACGAAGGTGCCAGGCCGGTCACGATCAAGCGCGGTACGGAAATCGGTCACTTCGAGTTCGGCGGCTCGACCCACGTGATGGTGTTCCAACGCGACCGCGTGCGCCTGGAAGAATGGGCGGTCAAGGCCGTGGAGCATCGCCAGGCGCCCAAACCAACGCCTATGGGCAGTGTGATCGCGACGGCGCTGGTCCCGCGCAAACCCAAGGGGCCGGCGCCAAGTCACTAGGGGCGAGAAACAAGGGGCAGACCACGTTGGCGTTAAATGGGGTCTGACCCCGACCCACCCGACATCAGCCCGGCATCCTGATAGTTGCTGATCAACTCATCGAACACCGCAATATCGCCCTGGCTACGCGCAATCAACTGCGCACCGGCAACGGCGGCATAAATGGCGCGAGCGCGCGTTTTACAAAGGTCCTCACTCGCCGTTCCGGCAAGGGCCAGCACCTGTGCGAGCCACTCGATATTGACCTCTGCGAATGTCTTGAGCTGCTGTTTGACTTCATCCGGCAGGTCTTCGTACTCGGCGGCCATGAAGCTGAAGAGGCATAGCCGATTACCGTTTTCCAATGAAGTACGAAAAATCGACGGATACAGCTCCAGGCACCGCTGAGGTTCGAGGTTGGACGCTCGGATGCCTTCCAGAACCTTGGCCGTGTCTTGCCAGTAGCGTTCGGCCACTGCTGCGCCAAGATCGGCTTTGCTCGCAAAGTGATAGTAGATGCTGGCGTTCTTGATCCCCACTATCTCGCCGATGCTGCGAAAGTTGATGCCGTTATAACCATGGGTCTGTGCTGCCGCTTTCGCAGCCTCCAGAATCGCTTCTCGTGCGTTTTCGCTCATATCCCTGTCCTCCGATCAATGACGGATTGTACCCGTCCGAGGCATACCTGCCAATTGGTAGGTAGGGCTTGACAGGACCAAACTTCAGTCGCAATCTTTACCTACCAACTGACAGGTAGCTAAAACATCATGACCACGAACGATACCCAAAACGGCACTTTCTCCGTTCCCGCATTGAAAATCTACGACTGGTATAACGGCCCCTACCCGGCCCGTGTACGGATCGCCTTGGCAGAAAAATCACTTTTGTCGCACACCGAATTCGTCTCGGTGAATCTGTGGAAAGGTGAACACAAGAAACCGGAATTCCTGAATATCAACTACTCCGGAACACTGCCGGTACTGAAGTTACAGGACGGCACGCTGATCGCCGAATGCACCGCTATCACTCAGTACCTGGACGTACTCGACGGTAACCCGACCCTCACCGGTCGCACTCCCGTGGAGAAAGGCCTGATACACATGATGACCAAGCGCGCAGAGATCGAATTTCTCGATGCGGTGAGTACGTATTTTCACCATGCGACACCGGGGCTTGGTCCAGAAGTGGAGCTGTACCAGAACGCCGAATGGGGCATTCGCATGCGTGACAAGGCAGTGCGGGGGATGCGCTATTTCGACAACCTGTTGCAGCATCAACCCTTTATCGCTGGCGATAGTTTTTCCATGGCTGACATCGCTGTGCTGGGCGGGATGATTTTCTCGGCCCTGGTTGAGCTGCCGGTGCCGGATGAATGCACTGCCCTGCGCGACTGGCATGCCCGTATGCAGGAGCGCCCAAGCGTGCAGCAATGGCGAGCGATGGTCGAGCGCGGCGAGCCGTTTAACTGATATGGAAAAGGCGCCTTGACCGGCTAATGCTAGTCAGTTAAGAGAACCTGCCGCGACCAAACTCTGTAGTGAGCGGGCTTGCCCTAATGCCGGTCAGGTAAGCGATTTAGAGCGAACCTGTGGGAGGGGGCTTGCTCCCGATGGACTGCGTAGCAGGCCCATTTTTGAGGCCGCTGCGCGGCCTATCGGGAGCAAGCCCCCTCCCACAGTGACCGCGTAAAGTCTTAACTGACCGGCATTAGGGCTTGCCCCGCGCCTTTTTCGTCGGCAGCAAACTTCGCACCCGCGACTTTGCAGGATCGCTGATTACATCGTCACGGCCACCGCCATTTGGGTTCCGACAAATGTTGGACGAAAAAATCCGACAGTGCCTTGACCTTCACCGGGCGCGTGCGCGCTGACGGGGTCACGAAATAGAGGCCGCCACGCGACATGTGCCACTGCGGCAACAACACGACCAGGCGCCCGTCCGCCAGGTATTCACTGGCAATGAATTCGGGCAGTTCGGCGATGGCCAGGCCATCCAACAAGGTTGGCAAAAGGGCATCGCCGTTGGTTACCCGCAACGGGCCGTTGGGGACGACGTCCTCTTCTGTGCCGTCGTCATGGGTAAAGCGCCATACCTGGCTGCGCGAGCGGTACGCATAGCTCAGGCATTGGCGGGTCGCCAGCTCGCGAGGGTGAGTGGGATGCCCGTGCTGCTCCAGGTAGCCAGGCGATGCCACCAGGTATTGGGTGACTGCGCATATCCGCCGAGCCACCAGCGATGAGTCCGGTAATACCGCGATACGCAACGCCGCGTCGAACCCCTCCGCGATCAAGTCGACGGCGGCATCCGACAGGTGCAGATCTATCGACAACTCAGGGTATTGGCGAATCAATTGCGGTATCAACGGCGCGACCCAGCGCAAGCCGAAAGACATCGGTATGGCCAGGCGCACCTGGCCACGGGGCTGCACGGCTAACTCCTGGGCTTCGCTCTCGACCTCTTCGGCTTGCCGATAGATCTCGCCGGCCTTGGCGGCCATGCTCGCGCCGAACTCGGTCAACGCCAATTGCCTGGAGGTGCGGTTGAACAACCGGCCGCCCAGGCGCTCTTCGAGCCGTGCGACAGCCCGCGATACGGTCGGCACGGAGACGCCCATGACCCGCGAAGCCGCCGCGAACGAGCCCTCCTCCGCCACCTTGGCGAACATCGCCAACCCTTCAAAGTCTGGAATTCCGCTCATTTCATTTCTGCAACGATGTCTTTCAGGCAATTCTATTTTGAAAAGATACGGCCGTCGATAAGCTTCTCCCACACCGCAACTCACTCAACGCAACATCTCAACCAGACACTGGGAGACACATCATGACCCGCAAACTTGAAGGCAAAATCGCACTGGTCACCGGCGGCACCTCCGGCATCGGTCTGGCCACCGCCAAACGCTTCGCCGCAGAAGGCGCCTATGTCTACATCACCGGCCGTCGCAAGGCCGAACTCGATGCCGCGGTAGCCGCGATCGGTAATGCCACCGGTGTTCAAGTCGACTCAACCAAGCTCGACCAGTTGGACACGCTGTACCGCCAGATCGGCGAGGCCCACGGTCGTATCGATGTGCTGTTCGCCAACGCCGGAGGCGGCTCGATGGTGCCACTGGGTGAAATCAGCGAACAACACTACGACGAGACCTTCGACCGCAATGTCAAAGGCGTGCTGTTCACCGTACAGAAAGCCCTCCCGCTGCTGGCCCAAAAGGCTTCGGTGATCCTCACGGGCTCGACCGCCGGTAGCGGCGGCACCGCCGCGTTCAGCGTGTATGCCGCATCGAAGGCTGCCGTGCGCTCGTTTGCTCGCAACTGGATTCTGGACCTGAAGGACCGCCATGTGCGGATCAACACCATCAGCCCCGGTGCCACACGCACCCCAGGCCTGGTCGACCTGGCCGGCCCCGATGCCGCCCAACAGCAAGGGTTGCTGGACTATCTGGCGTCGCTCATTCCTATGGGCCGCGTCGGCGAAGCCGAGGAAATCGCCAGCGCCGCGCTGTTCCTGGCATCGGATGACGCCAGTTTCGTGAACGGCATCGAGTTGTTCGTCGATGGCGGGCAGCAACAGGTTTGACGCCTCACCTGGGCGGCTCACGCCGCCCTGCTCAGCCGGTTTTACACGTCAACCAAGCGCTCCAGAACAGGCTGCTGAAAAAACGCGTCGCCTCCCCGAACCCCGCCTCATGCAACAGCTTTTGAACCGCCGCTTCAGAATGCGGAGGGTCAGCGCCTTGAAGAATTTTCCCAAGCTTGGCTTTCACTTCATCCGGGCCGGCGCCGTGCTGCCGCCAGCGTTGCCCCCAGGCAGCCAGGAGTAACGGCTGGCTGGCATAGGCATATTGATTGCTCGCCACAATCAGCGGAGCCCCCGGTTTCAGACGCGCCCGAATGGCTCGCAGGATGTGTGCCTTGGCCTCGTCCCCATCGAGATGATGCAGTACACCGATCAAGGTGGCGGCGTCGTAAGACTCATCCGGCGCCAGTGCTTCAACGTGTCCAAGCACCAGCTCGGTACTTTCGAGCAGGTCATTGGCGGCCAACTGCTGCTTCGCGGTTTCAAGCATCGATTCGGAGGGGTCGACGGCGGTGAAGCGCCAACCTGGCTCAAGCCTGGCCATCGCGATAATCTCCTGCGCCGTACCGCCCGCACCGACTGCCAGGACTTTTGCCGAGTCCCGGCTGCCGAGGCTTGCCGCGAGCATGCACGCCGCCAGATCCTGACAGGCGTCATAACCGGCCAGCGCGATGCGGCTCTGGCGTCCGTACTCGTTGGCACGGGTGTTATCGAACTTTTCAACTGAGTTGGGCGATGATGAGTTCAAGGGAGTTCTCCATGTCCTTGAATCAACATAGGTCATGTGTGGCGATAATAAAAATTCATTAATTTCATGGATTGCATTCTTGCAAAGAATAACGCCGCCCCATCAATGCCAGAGCTCAAGATTGTTCATTCAACATCACGAGCACCCGGAAAATATAAGCTTGGGCCTGCGCTTACATCCGGTGATGTTCCAGCAAGAAGTCCACGAACAATCGCACCCGCGCCGGCATAGCCGCCCCGCCGACGAACACCGCATGAATCGGTTCCTCGTCCCCGGGGTTCCAGGCTTCCAACAGCGGAACCAGTTCGCCGCGCTGCAGATCCCCTCTCACGGTGAACTCACCGATACGTGCAATACCGGCACCTACTCGCGCGAGTTGTGCCAGCGCTTCACCACTGCTGCATTCGATGTTGCCGCTGACCTTCAGGGAAAACTCTTTTCCATCGCGGATAAACGGCCAGTTAGGTTCAGCGCGCCGGAAGTTGAAGCGCAGGCAGTTGTGCTGTAGCAGGTCCTCCGGTTCCTGGGGGATACCGTGGCGTTGCAGATACTCGGGCGATGCCACCACTACCTGGCCGGTGTCGCCGATCCTGCGCGCGGTCAGCGGGCTGTCGGGCAGATGGCCAAAGCGGACCGCGACGTCGGCCTGTCCGCCGAGAATATCGACCACTTCGTCGCCGAGGGTGAGGTCGACGACAATGTTAGGGTAACGGGCGCTGAATGCTGCGACCAAAGGAACGATGGCCAGCCGTCCATGGCCAAGAGCGGCACTGACTCGCAATCGCCCCCTGGGAACGCCTTGGTCGGCGATGGCTTCTTCGACCTCGTCCATGTCGGCCAGGATACGCCGGGCGCCGCGCAGGAACGCTTCGCCCTCGGCAGTGAAGGTGATCGCTCGGGTGGTGCGCAACAGCAGGCGGGTGCCAAGACGTTGCTCGGTACGCGCGATGATCCGACTGACTGCCGAGGGTGTCAGGCCCAGTGCACGCGCGGCGGCCGACAGGCTGCCTTCCTGCGCCACGGTGGTGAACACGCTCATTTCACCTGACCTACCGTTGAAGTCCACTTGTGCCTCCTGCGCAAAGGTGATTACCCAAAATGCCAACTACCGCCTAAAAAGACTGGATCGTAGCATTGACGGCACAGATAAGGAGCCTTCCATGCATATCAATCCACCACTTGTCGCGCTCGCCATCGGTGCCTTCGGCATCGGCGTAACAGAATTCGCCCCCATGGGCATGTTGCCGGGTATCGCTGCGGATCTGGGCGTTTCCATTCCTGCCGCCGGTTTGCTGGTCAGTGCTTATGCGTTGGGCGTATTGCTCGGCGCACCTCTGATGACCCTGACCACCGGCAGGATTCCCCGGCGCTATCTGCTGATCGGGCTCATGGCAATTTTCACCCTGGGTAATCTGATGTCAGCGCTGGCCACCGATTACTACAGCCTCCTGGTCGCCAGGGTGGTGACCTCACTGAACCATGGTGCATTTTTTGGCGTTGGCTCCATCGTCGCCGCCAGCGTGGTCGCCCCGGAGAAACGTGCCGGGGCGGTTGCGGCGATGTTCATGGGCCTGACCCTGGCGACCATCGGTGGTGTGCCGATGGCCACCTGGTTTGGTGAACTGTTCGGTTGGCGCACCGCTTTCTGGGGAATCACCGGCCTCGGCGTGGTGACCATGGCCGCGTTGTGGTTCGCCCTGCCTAACCTGAAGACGCCGCAAAGCGGCGGTGTAATGGCCGAAATTCGGGTACTGGGGCGTGGTCCGGTGCTGGGCGCGTTGGCCCTGACCGTAGTCGGATCCAGCGCAATGTTTACCGTCTTCACCTACATCGCGCCGATCCTCAGCAGCGAGACCCATGGTTCCACCGCCTACATCACTGCCATGCTGATGCTTTTTGGCGTGGGGTTGACGCTGGGCAATCTGTGGGGCGGCAAGGCCGCGGACCGCTCGATAGATCGCACCTTGATCGTCTCGCTCAGCGTTCTGATTCTCGTCTTGCTGGCGTTTACCCTGCTGATGCGTTGGACAGTGCCGGCGGCTCTGGCCATCCTGGTATGGGGTATCGCCAGTTTCGCCCTGGTGCCGCCGCTACAGATGCGCGTCATGGAAGCAGCGAAGGACGCGCCCAACCTGGCCTCTGCAGTGAACATTGGCGCCTTCAATTTTGGCAACGCGATTGGCGCGGCGTTGGGCGGAGCGGTAATCAACGCGGGTCTGGGTTATCCGGCGATTTCCCTGGCCGGAGCGGCGATGGCTGCTCTGGGGTTGCTGATGGTGTTGGCGTATGCCTGGCGTTCCAGAACGATTGAAGCAGCAGTGGTGTGACGAAGATGAGGGGGGAACTGCTCCCGATAGCGGTGCATCAGTCATAAATAAGCTGACTGACAGGCCGCCATCGGGAGCAAGCCCCCTCCCACAAATTGTGTGCAGGCAAGCCAATCCTCATTCCACTTGTGCCGCATGGGTGACCTGCATTGTTAAGCGCTGGCGCCCTGCACACCGCATAACCCTGTGGGAGGGGGCTTGCTCCCGATAGTGGGGCACCAGTCACAAATAAGCTGACTGACACGCCGCTATCGGGAGCAAGCACCACAAGTCTGGACGTTCTGTTATAAACACCCCCCTCAAATCACGGACGACGACCATGCAGATACGCGAGATGACTCACGATGACTTACCCGGCGCCAACGCCCTGTGCCTGGAGGCGTTCATGCTCGCGGTTGCGCCCTCGCTGTCGGCGCAGGGCGTGGAAACCTTCGTCAAGGTGGCCGCACAGCAGGCGTTTGCCGAACGAATGGTGGGTGACAACCTGATGCTGGTTTGTGTCGCAGAGGGACGCTTGACCGGGCTGATCGAGCTCAAGGAAGGGCGACATGTGACGATGCTGTTCGTTACACCGGGCTTGCAGCGCCGTGGCGTTGGCAGGCGCCTCGTGAACGCGGCGCTGGAGCAGGCCAGGACCAATGTGGTGACGGTGAGGGCGTCGTTGTCCTCAGTGGCCGCTTATGAACGTTACGGTTTTACGTTGGCGGGGGACGTAGGCGAGTTTGCCGGGCTGGTCTATCAGCCGATGGAAAAGCAGCTGACTGCTTGAGAGCCTGCTTTCAGTACCAGTAGCTGCCGCCCACGCCCCAAAAAGGGACGGATTTATTTTCCGCCTCAGCGTTGCGAAGCCTTGGCTCGACGACGCCAATGCCGCACCACCGCCGTGAGGGCGACGAGTGCCAACACCCCGAGAAAGATCGGCAGGCGATACGGCTTCAAATCACCCAGCAAATGCTGTAACGCCTCGCCGGCCCAATATCCGGCGCCGACGAACAGGGTTGCCCAGATCGCCGCACTCAGCACATTGATCAGCGCGAAGCGCCAGGGAGCCAGACCGCTTGCGCCTATCACCATGGGGCCTACAAGGCGCATTCCGTAGAGAAAGCGTACGGCGAATACAGACGTCATGGGATGGCGGTGGATCAGGCCCTCGACCCGTTCGATTGCAGAGCGGTGTCGCTTGAGTTTCGGCAGCAAGCGCTCACCGGAATAACGCCCGGTCCAGAACAGCAACTGATCACCCAATAAGCCGCCCAGCGTGGCCCAACCGATCACATGCAGCGTTTGCAAGGTGCCCTGATGGGCTGCCATTCCACCGAGGATCAGAACGGTTTCGCCTTCCAGCAGGCAGCCGATAAAAATGACCCAGTAGCCGTAGACGGCTATCAACGCATTGAGGTCTAGATGTTCGAGCATGCGATCTCTCTTGCGGAATGCGAGCACGTCCGGTTGTTCATGAATATCCAGCTACGTTAGTTCGGTGGCAATCACAGCAAGTTCCCTTATCTACAGTTGAAACGATTTCTGCAGCGCGCGCGCCAGCATTTGCCGGTTTCATCCCCACGAGATGCCGGACTGCGCGTGAATACAACGTCAGCAGGGTGAGGCTCATCGCAAGGTCACTCCAGTCCATGTCTCACCCCCGCACCAAAATGAACGATGAGGTTGCAACAATGACTATCTCGCGAAAATCCCCCGAGCCTCAAACCTTGAAGCCATTAACCGCAGCAGGGGCTTGAACATGAACGTCGGCTTTTTCAATCCTATGCAGAGGGCCTGCGCTAACGCTCCAGAGCAATGGCATCAGCTCCAGCAGCAATGCGCATCGGTGAGGTGGGGTCGTTCGCTGCACGCCATATCGCTTCGGCGACGTCTTGGGCCTCAGTGACGACAGTGGATTGCGACCACTCGGTAAACACCCGCTGCGCCAGATCGGAGTATGCCTCTGGGATGCTCCCCTGCATTCGTGGTTGCGCATTTTTACCGAAGTCTGTCGTGGGAGCCCGCCCCGGCAGCACCAGGCTCATCCGAACATTGAACGGTTCAAGCTCCAGCGCGAGAGACTCGGTGAAGGCATTCACCGCAGCCTTGCTGGCGGTATAGACGCTTAGCAGGGGTAACGACTTCATCGTGACGCTTGAGGTGACATTGACCACAACCCCGGACTTACGCTGCCGAAACTGCGTTAGCACCGCTTGAGTCATCGCCATGGTGCCAAAGGTGTTGGTTTCAAAAATGCCACGAATCGCTTGCATCGAGATGCCTTCAAGGGCCCCGAGCAAACCGATACCGGCATTGTTGACCAGCACATCGATGGGGCCGGCAGCCTCTACAACCTGTTGAATGCTGTCAGGGTCTGTGACGTCCAGGGGCAGCACGCGCAAATGCTCGGAGGCCTCCAAGAGTTTTTCGTTCGGGTTGCGCATCGTCGCAATGACCTTCCAGTCACGCTCGAGAAAATATTGCGCGGTGGCCAGACCAAAGCCGGAGGAGCAGCCGGTAATCAGCACAGTCTTCATGGAAGTTTCCATTCGTTGATTGACAGGACTGCAACGATAGGCTGTCGTGGTCGGACTTAATATCATCGCCAGTCCGCGAATCTTTCGCAGGAGTCCGAGATGTTCGACCCGCTCACCGAAGTCGTCACCCTGCTGCAACCCGGTGCCTCGCTATCCAAGGTCGTCACCGGTGCCGGCGCTTGGCGCGTTCGACGCTCGGTGTACGGGCAACCCTTTTACTGCGCGATTCTCGAAGGGGGTTGCAGGCTTTCAGTGGCCGGGAATCCGGCCCTGAGTTTGCAAGCCGGCGACTTTGTGCTGATCCCGGCCGCCTACGACTTCACGATGATGAGTGTCGAGCCGCTGGCCGCCGAAGACGCCGATACAGTGCCTGTAGAGTTACGGCCGCGGCACATCCTGGTGGGCACACCCGATATTGCGGCCGACGTTCAATTACTGGTAGGCCACTGCACCTTCGGCTCGCCGGACGCTGAGTTACTGATAACCCTGCTGCCCCAACTGATCCACGTTCGCGGCGAACGCCGACTGACCGTGCTGGTGGAACTGCTCACCGAGGAAGCGCGTGGGCAGCGCCCGGGGCGGGATGTCATCCTGGCACACCTGCTTGAAGTGCTGTTCATCGAAGCCCTGCGCTCTACCACCACCGAAACCGCACCCGCCGGCCTGTTGCGCGGGCTCGCGGACGAACGTCTGGCGATGGCAATACGCCGAATTCATGAGCGCCCGAACCAGCCATGGACAGTGGTGCAACTGGCCAGAGAAGCGGCCCTCTCCCGCTCCACCTTCTTTGAGCGCTTCAAACAAGCGATGGGCATGGCACCCATGACCTATCTGCTGACGTGGCGAATGGCCCTGGCCAAAAACCTGCTGCGTACACGAGACGACAGCATTGCCGAAATTGCGCAACGGGTCGGCTACAGCTCCGTGAGCGCCTTCAGTGTTGCCTTTACACGCTATACGGGCATTACGCCTGGACGCTATTGGCAAGCAGTCATCGCTGAATGACCCCCGGAAACAATAGTGGCCTGGCAGCTGTTTCTCGTCGCGCTCAGGACACGGGGGATCGGCTTACGCAATTTCGGACTTTCACAAAAATTTTGCTCAACTACGCTGTGTTCATCTGAATCCGTTTTTCCCATGGATGGCCTCAATATGCACCTTGATAGGCCGATAGGATTGGTATCACTCAAGAGGCGGTTTCCCATGTTCAACAACAAGTTCAAGAAGCAGCTTGAAGCGCAGGCAAGCGAGCTGTCGGAGCTGCGCCAACTGCGCGATGGTTTGAACCGTGAAATGCTGAGGCTAAGTATCGATTCCACCTTCAAAATTACGGCCTGCAACGAAAACTTTGCCAATGCGTTGGGCTATACCCCGGACCGGCTGACAGGTCGTCCCATGGCCGAGATCGTGCCGCAGTACGTTTCCAAGCTGCCATGCTTTCATAACTTTCGAGCGGCGGTAGCCGCAGGCAAGTCCATCACCGATGAGTACCGGTACCTGCATGCCGATGGCTCGTTAGTGTGGATTCATGCCCACTGGCAGCCCATCACGGATGAGAGCGGCCAGTTGAGCCACATCACGTGCTACGCCACGAACATTACCTCCCGTGTAGAAAAAGCCTCGGAAAACGCCTCCTTCATTGAGGCATTGCTTCGCTCGACGGCGGTGATCGAGTTCGATCTTTCCGGGCATGTCCTGAAGGCCAATGACCGGTTTCTACAGGCGATGGGCTATAGCCTGGCACAAGCAAAAGGCAGCCATCACCGTATTTTCTGTAAACCAGAGGAAACTTCGTCCCAGGCCTACAAGGATTTCTGGTCAACGTTGAACCGGGGTGAATTTGTTGCCGGCCGGTTTGAACGTGTCGACAGTCACGGCCAAACCGTATGGTTGGAAGCAACCTACAACCCGGTTTACGACACCGAGGGCAACCTTTGCAAAGTGGTGAAATTTGCCACGGTGGTGACCGATCAGGTTGCCCGTGAAGAGGAAGTCAGTGGAGCGGCCCAGACCGCATTTGAAATATCTCAGCAAACGGATGTCAGCGCTCAAAGGGGCGCAGTCGTGGTCAACGACACGATGCACACCATGCGGAAAATCGCCGCTGATATGCAGGCCGCGTCGGGGGGAGTCGAAGCGCTTGGCAAACAGTCACTGTTGATCAGCTCGATTATCCAGACGATCAGCAGCATCGCCCAGCAAACCAATCTTCTGGCGTTGAATGCGGCAATTGAAGCGGCTCGCGCGGGTGAGCAAGGGCGAGGTTTTGCGGTGGTGGCGGATGAAGTTCGCCAACTGGCTGGACGCACCAGCACGGCCACGGAAGAAATCGCCTCGGTCGTCTTGCAAAACCAGAAGCTGGTGGATGAGACCGTCTCTGATATGGCCAACAGCAAGAACCAGGCTGAGCAAGGTCTTGAACTGGCCACACAGGCAGGCCAGGTCATTGTCGAAATTCAGGATGGCGCCAAGCAAGTGGTCGATGCGGTAGGCCGGTTTGCGACGCAGTTGGCTTAGCGAGCGAGGTGGGCCGCAGGCGACCTCGCTCAGGCAGGGACGGCCCTTGGCCCACGAGGCCGGGTCGCCTCAGTCGAACTTGACCAAGTCCTTGAAAATCAGCTGCCCCCAGCTATTTCCACGCGCCTGCACGAGTAGCCCACCTTCCGATAGCCCGCCAAGCTTGATCGGCGAGAAACCGAGGTTTTGCGCAAGCACGGCGACCTCCGCCATGCCCTGCTCGTCGTCGCTCGCCAGGAACACGACACGCCTTCCCCCCTGTATGGCCGGGTCTTGACCCAGGACGCCGGCAGCCAAATGGTTGAAGCCCTTGACCAGTCTGGCTCCGGTGAAGGCTTGAGCGACGACTTTGGAAGAAGGCTGCCCTCCCAGCTCTTCGGGCGGTACGCCGTAGGCGTTGGTCACATCGATAACGGTCTTGCCTTGCCAGCTCGGCAGCGCCTTCGCGACATCCGGGTGAGACTCAAAACGCACAGCCAAAAAGACCCAGTCCGCCTGGAGGGCTTGCGCCAATGTCGCAGGAATCACCCCTGGCCCGATCGCGGCCGCCTCGCGAGCAAAACTTTCAGGACCGCGAGTGGTCGCAACGCAAACTTCGATGCCGCTGCGGGCAAACGCTTTAGCCAGGGCCTGGCCGAGATTGCCGAAACCGATAATTGCATAGTTCATACATGTTCCTTGGATTTGCCACGCCCAACGGGCTCCCCACATCGGTGGAGCGAGCGGCGGGCGTAGCGAGTCAGATTTGCGCCAAACCGCCGTCGACGGCGACCTCACTGGCGGTCATGAAGCTGCTGTCCTGCGACGCGAGAAACGCGGCGGCGGCGCCGATTTCAGCGGGTGTGGCCATGCGCTGCAGCGGATTCATCGCAGCGAAGACCTGCATGCCTTCTTCACCTAGCGCGGCTTTCGCAAGTTCGGTCGCCGTGGGCCCGGGCGACAGCACATTGACCCGGATCCCAGTGCCCTTCAGATCCTGCGCCCAGGTCCGCGCGAGGTTGCGCACGGCCGCTTTGCTCGCGCTGTAGACGCTGAAAGCCGGGGCGCCGGTGGTGCCGGCGCTCGATCCGGTCAAGATGATCGAACCACCCTGCCCCATCAACGGCAGCGCTTTCTGGACCGTGAAGATCAAGCCCTTCACGTTGGTTTCGAAGGTTTCATCAATGTGCTCGGCCGTGAGCTGACCAAGCGCAAGCGGGCTGCCCGCTCCGGCATTGGCGAAGACGATGTCGAGGGTGCCGCGCTCAGCCTTCACCGCTGCGTAGAGTCGGTCAAGGTCGGCCGGCTCAGAGACCGAGCCCTTCACCGCACGGGCATTCGGGCCGAGCTCGGCCACAGCAGCATCGAGTGCTTCCTGTCGGCGGCCAAAGAGGTAGACAAAGGCCCCCTCCTCGACAAAACGCTTTGCCGCAGCGAGGCCGATACCGGTGGCGCCGCCGGTGATCACGGCGGTCTTTGCATTCAGTCTGGTCATGTCGTGCATCCTTCGTTGGCGTTGTACCCAAACAGGCAATTGCCTGCTTGAGACCCAGGATGCGGGCCTGATAACCTAAGGACAAGTATGCACCTTTTGGTAAGTATCAAAAAAATGACGAAGACTGCTGAAATCTGTGACACCGGTTGCGGGCTCAACGCCACGCTGCGCATCATCTCGGGCAAGTGGAAACCGCTGGTCTTGTTTTTCCTGCGCACCGGCCCGAAGCGCTACGGCGAGCTGAAACGCTTGATCCCCGGCGTCAGCGATAAAGTGCTGATCCAGCAGTTGAAGGACCTGGAGGCCGATCACGTATTGGCGCGAACCGACTACAAGGAAGTGCCGCCACGCGTGGACTATGCGCTGACACCGCTGGGCGTCAGCCTGGCTGAAGCGATTGTGCCGCTGTGTACCTGGGGGACTGAGAATGCGGCGCAAATGGCGCGTATTTTTGCCAAGCGTGATGCGGTGGTTTAGCGGGGGTGCGGGAGGCGGCCAATACCGCCGACGCCGGATCAGCAAGACCCAACATGCGGACGCCGGTGCACACCCCGCCCAAGCGTTTAAATGCTCCCGACTTTACTCACCCGATCCAGGGCCGTCGGTCAAAGCGTAGACACGGTCCCCCCATCGATACGGTACTCAGCCCCCGAGATCGAGGCGGCAAGTGGTGACGCCAGGAAGCTGATCAGATCGGCCACCTCTTGAGGCTTGGCTGGCCTGCCCAGTGGAATTCCGCCGATCGATGTCATGACAATGCGCTTGCCGCCTTCATAGTCTGTTCCAGCCTGGACCGCCAGCCGCTCTGCCAGCCTTACGGACGCCTCGGTTTCAATCCACCCTGGCGCGACACTCAGCACACGTACGCCTTTGGGCATGACCTCTTTTGCAAGGGACTTACTGTACGTGGTGAGGGCCGCCTTTGCGGCAGCATAGGCGGTGGTGGCTTCGGGCAGAGGCATCAGGCGCTGGATCGAACTCACGTGAATGATCACACCTGAACCTTGGGCAAGCATGGCGGGCAACAGGGCTCGATCAAGACGGACTGCGGGCATCAGATTCAAGTTCAGTTCCGCCAGCCAGTGTTCGTCCGTGAGGGCAGCAAACCCACCACCGGGAGTCTCTGAACCCCCGAGCACATTGATCACGACATCGACCCCGCCCCACTCCTTGAGAACTGCCTGTGCGAGGTGCGCCACGCCTGCGGACGTCGTCAGATCCGCCGGGATGTAAGTGACACCCTCCACCGCTTGTGCCGGCATGACGCGCGCTGATGTCGCCACGCGTGCACCGGCCTCCACCAGGCTTTGTACAACGGCGGCGCCAAGGCCCTTCGTGCCGCCGGTAACCACCGCCCGTAGCGCGTTAAGCCGAAGATCCAGGCTCATAGGGTAACCTCCAGGCTTGCAATCAGACCCTGTTCAAGACGGAACAAGAACTTGAGATCAATCGGGCTGCCTGAAAAATTGCCGGCCACGTGGCTGTGAACAGCAATCACATCACCCCTCTGTTCAATCAAGAAAGGCTCCGTGGTGCAGGTGTAAAGGGTTGATGCCTCGGCCTTCCATGCCGCGATGGCATCGCGGCCGGTGTGGGTCTGCCCCTTGTCTCTGACCACGCCCTGCAACGTGAAACAGCGAGCGACGGCATCGGGGCCTTGGCTATCCGCGGCGAAATACGCGGCGATGGGATCTGGAAGAGTAAGCACTGACATGAGGGACTCCTTGATTGGGATGGCTCATAGGATGTGCCCTGGTGATCCTTTCAAGAATCCTCCAAAATCAGCATTGGCTATTTAGAGAACAATGCATAATGCGCGGATCAGAATTTGCTGAGCTAAAGGCCTTTGTCGCCGTAGTGGAGCGTAAAAGCTTCGCAAGGGCCGCAGAGCACCTGGGCCTGTCGCCCTCTGCACTCAGCCAGACCATCCGACAGCTCGAAGACCGTATCGGCGCACGCCTGCTGAATCGCACGACTCGCAGCGTCGCGCCCTCGGCGAGTGGCGAGCAGCTCTACTCGCGCATAGCCCCGATGTTTCGAGAGATCGCCGTGGCCGTGGCCGAAGCCAGCGAGACCACAGGTCAGATGAGTGGCACGTTGCGCATCAACACCCTGGGGATCGCAGCGAGGACCATCATTGCCCCCAGGCTGTCACGCTTCCAGCATGCGCACCCTGACGTAGTACTCGATATCGTGGTTGACGATACGCTGGCAGACATCGTCGCTGGCCGCTTTGACGCGGGTATCCGCGTAGGTGGGCAACTCGAAAAAGACATGGTTGCCGTTCGGCTCACCCCCGACTTGAAGATGATGGCCGTGGCGTCCCCCGATTATCTCGCGCATCGAGGCACACCCCACTCCCCCGTCGACTTGCACGAACATGCGTGCATCAACTGGCGGCTTCAGTCAGACGGCAAACCCTATCGCTGGGAGTTCAAGAAACGGGGGCAGTCGTTCGAGATCGCGGTGGATGGCCCTATCGTCACCAATCACCCTGATATCGGCGTTGCTGCGGCGGTACAGGGCCTCGGCATTGCCTACCATTTTGAGCAAGATGGCGTGGGTGAGCTGTTGGCCCAAGGAAAGCTGGTTCAGGTGCTTGCAGACTGGTCGATCACCCGTCCGGGGCTGTTTCTCTACTACTCGAACAGGCGGCACAGGCCGGCTGCCCTCGGTGCATTCATTGACTGCCTGTTGGATCGCGAGCCGTTCGATCAAACGCCGCCGAGGTCTGCTGACAAACTCTGAGGACCAGGGTGACGCGACGTCATCAGGCCGATAAAAGAAATCGCCAGGGCCAAGCCAATGGTGGTGGTGACTTCGGTACGGTGCTCCGGGGTGAGCATCATCACCGCCAGCGCCGCGCAGATGAATACGATGACCAGCCACGTCAGCCATGGAAACAGCCACATGCGAAAGGTCAACTCGACATTGCGCTGACGTAATAGACGGCGCATACGCAACTGCGAGACCGCAATCGCCAGGTACACCAGCAAGGCAATCGCGCCGGAACTGGCCAGCAGGAACTCGAATAGCCCGGCAGGCATGAAATAGCTCCACACGGTGATCGACGCACCGAGCACGGTGCTGGCAATCACCGCTGCACGCGGCACGCCTGCCGCAGAAGTCGCCTTCAGGGCTTTGGGCGCATCGCCACGACGCCCCAGCGAATACAACATGCGCGAGGCGATGTAGATCGAGGAGTTCATGCAACTGGCCACGGCAATCAGCACGACGACGTCGACCATGAACTTGGCATGGGGGATGTTCATGATTTCCAGGGCGCGCTGATAAGAACCTACCGAGGCCAGCAGCGGGTCATTCCAGGGCACTACGGAGATGACCACGAAGATCGAGAGCAGGTAAAACACGCCGATACGCCAGATCACCGAGCGCGTGGCCTTGGCGATATTCTGCGCCGGGTTATTCGACTCGGCTGCCGCGATGGTCACCGCTTCAGTGCCGATAAAGCTGAACATGATGGTGATGAAAGCGCCGACCACCGCCGACAGGCCGTTGGGCGCAAACCCGCCGTGCTCGGCCATCAGGCCGCTCAGCCCACTGACCTCATGATCGGGCACCCAGCCCATCAACACCGCAAAGCCGACACCGATAAACCCGATGATCGCCACGACCTTGGCCATGGCGAACCAGAACTCGAACTCACCATACTTGGACACGCTGAACAGGTTGGTCACCACCAACGCAATGATCGATCCCAACGCGAACAGCCAGGCATCTACCTGCGCAAACCATTGGTTCAACACATGCCCGGCCGCCAACGCTTCGATAGGAATCACCAGAACCCAGAACCACCAGTAAAGCCAGCCAATGGTGAAACCGGCCCAGCGCCCGATGGCTTGATCGGCATAGGTCGAGAACGAACCGGTGTCCGGATTGGCCACCGCCATTTCGCCGAGCATGCGCATGACCAGCACCACGAGCAGCCCCGAGAAGAGATAAGCCAGCAGCACCGCCGGGCCCGCCGCCGCAATGGCATGGCCGGAGCCCACGAACAACCCAGCGCCGATGATTCCGGCGATGGACAACATGGTGACATGACGAGGCTTGAAGCCCTGCGCCAATTGGCTACTCGAATCCATTGAGTTCGGGCTGATCATTGGTTTTTTTATTCTCTGCTGATCGACATTTGGCGAGTGGAGTCAGTTAACGAGGACTATCGCTGCCTGATGAGCTTCCCGAAAGAGGCCCGTACAACCGCCGCAGTTCTTATCGGACCCATCGTCATGATGTGGTCGGTTTGGTGGAAAGACACTTCACAGTACTTGGCCCTTGCGCTGACTGAGTAGCCTGATTGCGTCGTGGTCATGTCTGATATCGACACGTCAGGGGGTTTTGTTCACGGTTGAAACCAGTGGGTCACAAGAGAATGGCGATAATTATCTTATGGGGGGGGTGAGTGCTCTTTTAACGAGGGGGATTGCTGAGAGTGCGATGTTTAGAGATTTCGGCCTTCAGATGGTTGGGAGGTATTAGCCTAAAGTCGATGTTCATGAAAGGTCACTTTCGGCCAGAAGCGGGCGTTCCCGAGCCCAAAGCTAGCCCAAGATGTTGACCCTGGGCCGTAATTGGACACTAGCGCTGTCGGGGTATGGGGTATCTTGCCTGCTCCACATTGCAGTACATTCTAGTCTGAAGTAGACAACCAACCGATCCGGAATTAGTAATTTTACACATCGAGATAGTCATGGAAAAGACATTGCAATCAAGCTGGTTTCATTGGTTCAGAAAAAAGCTAATAACTGAGTTCAATCTAGACATCAGAAAAATGAAGAGCTACCAGCCCGACATAGCTCCAATAATTTATTGCTGCATGCAGCATAAACGCATTACACCTCGAAACAGGACTGTGTTCCTAAGCAATGAATTCAAAAATAGCAAATGGGCGAGCGATGAAATATGGCTTTCCTTGCAAAGAAAAATTGAGTCTGGAGAAGACATAAACGGATACATGAGCAAAAGAGTAAATGACTGGCAATCAATTGATTATTTACTTTACACATGCAATATCTCTCACTTTCACTTATACAAAAATCAAAAAGGCGGGATTAGAGAGGAGCTAGTTTTTGGGGTTTTTACGAAAGATTATTTTTATACCATAATCGTTGGCGATCATAATGATGTATACAATGCGGATAAATTAGTTTCAATTGCTGCATCAAGCTGGCCCAACCTAAATATATTCAAGAAAAGCGACCTGTCGACGCCCGCAGAATCTACATTTAATCCAAGGGAATTTAAGCGCGTTGCGAACAACAAAAATCTTCAGTTCAACTTGATAAATCCAACAGCATTCATCGATCATGAAGGCCAGCTAAAAGTTATCGACAACCACCAGAATACAGCTTTAACAAACGTCACCCTAAACAATATAGATATTGGAAAAATACCTCTCAAGGTATATTTTGCCTATGAAAACGAGGTGAAATATCTAACCGACCTTGACGCAAGGTTATATGGTGAATACAGCGCTAAAAGAATGTCACTTTGCATTAATGATAAAAGGGGTGACTACTCGATAGAAATTCACCGCCAGCGCAGCCTAAATAAAACACACAGAATACCCAGGAAATATATTACCTGTAGTCTTTATGAAAGATTCAAGTGAGTCAGAGGCTGCCAGAAGTTTCGATTTAACCGTTCAACGACAGCTATCGACCCAGGTTGTGTAAAACGGTTGCACCGCTTTGACGTCTACGTTGCTACGTGAAATCTGCTAGTAGCGCGATTTTCGGTCTGCCTCTGACCGTAAACTCTGCTCTAAAACGCTTTATACAGCCGGTCAAAAGCCGACCATGGACACGCGGATAACGTATGCATAACCTGCGAACGTTTATGTTGCTTTTCTGGCTGATTCGCGAGTTATGCATGGACGGGGAGCGTTATGCAACACAAACGGTTAAATACTAAAGAAAGGGAACAGATTTATTTATCTGATCAAAACATAATACAGTTATTATGTAGCATCACACATACAAAATTTGGCTAGGAGCGATATTTCCCAACCGGGATAATTAATCGCTATGCGCCACCCAATATTTAAATCTTCCTAAGTCCACCCAGGAAAGACTAGGGTTCGATTGTCGTGGTCTAGCTTTAAATTTGCATACTCTGCTTTAGATAAGATAACAATATCGAGAGTTTCCTCTCGAAATTCGTAACTTTCTTGTAGGCCGACTTTAAGAGCACTTATAGCCGCTTTGGCGGACGGGTGTGAGTATACGATCATCAAATCGATATCACCGTTTAGCTTACGCCGAAGATGTGAGCCAAATAGATAAAAAGCTAGACCGGGTGCCGGCTTCAGATTTACGATGGCCCGTCTTACTCTGGTGATGCGATTTTCTCTATCGCTATTCGTCAAATAGTTTAGGTACTTTTCTCCAGTTAGTCTGACAGCACCCATAAACTCTGCTAGTTTGAAAAGGCCAACACCTCGCTCAATGCAAAGTCGCTTTGCTGAATTTGTATAGCTGCTATATGGACAAGAGCAGAGAATGGCATCAATCGCCGGATCAACTTCTACAACACGGTCTAACGTGTACTCGGTAAAATAATAAGTATGGGTAACGAAAACCTTTAGACTACGACCATCTTGAAGATCAACGATCATTGTGGATTTATTGAGTTCTTCAAGATTATTTATAAATTTGTGTGAGGACAAGAATTTGTCAATTAACGCCCTCACTTGACCGTGTCTAAACTCCAGCTCTTCCTTATCAACTTGCTCCAAGGAGGGCACAGGAATTCCGAGTCGAGTTTTTATGAAATGATCAAATTCTTTGGGAAAGGTTTTATAGTCATTAACCTTGCGATCCATGAGGCAGTTGTCCCGAAAAGCATCCGCGTGCATTTTGTAATTCAGCATTCTTCGATGAGCTTCCCAAGGATGTGTAAAATTCCTCTTATTCCCCTCAATAATATCAATTATCTTTTTATTGTTAGGTATCAATGTATCAAGGCATCGGCGGCGCCATATAATCTGCCTATCTCCTGATTCGTCATTTATTATTGACGAAGAAAATGGCCCATACTCATTAAAGATAGACCTGTTTTCTTCCAGGATATCATTTATTTCTCGCATTAACGCTTGCTCGCCTGTGAAACGAGGTATGGAAAATTGGTTCGATATTTTTTTTGCATGCTCGACTTTCCAGCGACGCATTTCCGCGACTGAATACTGTTCTTCGAGCTCATCAACAATTTTATGGCAGCTTAGGCATAACATTATAAGATTATCAAAGCCATTACGATCAATGCTTTCAGCCAATGCATGCTCGCTGCGAGGCCCGTCAGCTCCGTGACCTATAATATGTGCAACATTGACTAGACTTACAATATCGTTTCCGATCTCTGTAAAAAGTGACTTATTGCAATCGGGTCGCTGACAGAATCCGCCGCACTGAGACCAGAGTTGACGGCTTACATTAGTTTGGAGTGATTTCCTGGCCATTTATTGCCTTATCAAATTTTTGGGACTCTCATTAGTATAACCGAATGTCGGACTTGATCACCAACTGCCTTGCACACGGCATTGAAGCTGGACGAAAATGCGAAAATGGGGGCGAACTTATTTTTCGGAAAATAAATCCGCCCTAATTTTTCGCTTTTCTAATTAACGGACTTCATGCACTGTCTCATTTTTAATCCTTGTCAAGTTATTCTCTTTTTTCATATGGGCCCATATGCACGCTACAGCGGCGCCGATTCCAAAAAGTGAGAAGTTCACCCCTAAAGTAAGCCATATACTCTTCAAGTTTTCGGTTACACCAGTTGCAAGAGTTGCTGATGCTAGAGCTCCCACGCCGAGACTCAAAAGGAAAGTAGTTAAGGTTAAGAAAAGGTTGAATAGGTTATTTAGTGTACTTAAGGTATCAAGATTGTCTTCAATCAACAGATACAGCTTAAGTGAAAAAAGGGGGGCAGACCACATTTAAAAAGGTGATCTGACCCCGTTTTTTCCGTTTCCCTCCCCGTTTTCCTCCCCGTTTTCCTAAATGCGAACGACACGATCAGAGACTTGGCCAAAGAGTTTCAATATAAGCCAATTCAGCATCAATAATTGCTTGAGCACTAGCCATCAGCCCATTAGATACAAATAATTTTGAGTTACGGACATCCAGCACACATAACCTATCTCCTTCAAGAACAAGCGCCGACAATGACAATTCCATAATAGAATGTACGAGATCAACTCTGTTCTTAGCCAATGTATCAGCTTTTGTATAAAGCTTTATTACGTGTCGATGCCCATCAAACTCAACGCCCAACTCAGGATTAACGGAGATAGTGAAGTTATGATAAGAGTAGCTTCCTCTCGGCGGATTGAACCAAGTAATATCCTTCCTTCCCCACCACTTTCTATATCCTTCAACCATGTCAGAATAATTTTCTGCCTTATGGGCTGGTAAGGCTTGCAAAATTTCACCAAGCGAATCTTTAGATCTACCCAAAGAATGAACTTCAACAATCCCCTCGCGAAAACGACGATAGTAATCCGTCGCAGGAGAATAAGCCTCCCGATTTTTGATTTCTCGAACTTTAGTGACCCGAGGAGTACCGGCCTTTGAAAAAACATCAACTAAATCTGTAAGCGATAATGAGGGCATATTGCATCCTTATACCATCAACAAATTTACCGAGAAGAAGGCAAATGGCTATTATGAGAATCTTAGTCGCTCAAAGCACGTTGTCAAGTGGAGTGACTACGTTAGAGACCGTGATGTAACAAAAAGCTTGCGGAACTGCTTAAGAATGCAATCCCAGCCACTCATTAAGCATACTGGAATCGTAGGGAGTGAGGTAAGTACATTAATGGTAATCTGGCTCAATTTTACACCACCTCTATATCTTGAGAAAAAGCGGTGTAAGCCACACAGTTTCCTCAGGAGCAGATCCATTTTTTGTCAGTGACTCTTAATGTTTCTACTGCAATAATAAAAAGCCCTCCGACATATTTAATAACGAAGGGCTGCTAGGCTGTTCTTAATCTCCTGGCTTATGCTTGTGGATAGGTAAAGTTGGGTGTTTTTTATCGTTGGGTGGGTCCACATGACGCCTACGATCGTCCTTGCCATCCTCACGCTTGGGCTTCGGGCCTGGCTTGATATCAGTAAACATAAATACTCCTTTAAATATGATGGATGAGAAGCTTTGAAAACATAGCACATAGTCATCCACCTCGCTTATATCGCCAAAATAACGACGCTGCCCAGCCGGGCCTTTAGACGAGGGCAGCGGAGGTAGATAGGCGCATTTTTCGCTTTAGCTAAAAAGGCAAAGGATTTCTTTATTACGGTAATATCGTTAGTTATTGAATCGCCTCGACTTTATAGACGATACGTGACCGCTCACGGCGAACGCTGCCGGTCAGGAATGGCAGCGTTCGGCCGAAATCGGCCTATCGCAACCTGCGACTACATCCCCAACGGCCTTCAGCTCACACCGCGCTCGGATGATCCGTGCCAAGCAGCAAACAGGAGGGTTAACCGCGTTTGTGGGCAAACTGCCATCAAAAGATATGCATAATAACCCCATTGCCTAGCCCCTCGGATTGGTCGGTGCCCGATGATAGCCCTGTTCGTCCTGCTCGCCGCCCTACCCTCCCTGACCCTACTGTGGGTACTCCACCGCCAACGCCAGGAACACTGTGCGCTGCTGGCGGATTTAGACGTGGGCGTATTGCAACTGACCCGCAATGGCCGAGTCTGTTGGCATAACCCGGCCGCCGCCGAATTGCTCGGTTGTGCCCGTACCCCGCTGCTGGGCCTGCGCCTGCGAGAACGCTTGCCTCAGTTGACCGCGCCTGCCGGTACGGTGCAGGTCACGGGCGACGATGGCCAGCCACGCGCGCTGCATATCAGCCAGCAAAGCACGACCTATGCAACGCAATGGCTGTTGATCCGTCCGGTGCTGGTCGAGGCCGAGCGCTTTCAGCGCAGCCAGTATTTCGCTCGCATCGGTACCTGGGACTGGGACATCGACACCAACCGCCTGTACTGGTCCGACGCCATCTTCGGCATGTTCGGCTATTCGGTCGATGAAGTGACACCCAGCTACGAGCTGTTCTGCAATGCGGTTCATCCGGACGATCGGGCCGGTGTGCGTGCCGGCGAATTACGCTGCATCGAAACCGGCGAGAACCACGACGAGGAGTATCGGGTGGTCTGGCCGGACGGTACGCTGCGCTGGCTGCGCGAGACCGGAAACGTGATCAAGGATGAACTTGGCACGCCCATCAAGATGATGGGTGTGGTGCGTGATATCACCGAGGAGAAAGCATGGGCCCATCAATTGCACCGGCTAGCCCACCATGACCCGCTGACCGGCCTGCCTAACCGTTTAACGTTCGAGGAACGCCTGGAAAGTGCCCTGGCTCTGGCCCGGCACAACCACAGCCGGGTTGCACTGGTGTTCATCGACCTCAACGGTTTCAAGGCGATCAACGACACCCTTGGCCACGCGGCCGGCGATCAGGTCTTGAAGACCACCGCGACCCGCCTGCACGAAACGCTGCGCAACTCGGACAGTGTGGCGCGGCTGGGCGGCGACGAGTTTGTCGCCGTGTTCGAAGGTTTATCGGCCGAACGCGCCCCCGAAGACGAGGCCCGGATGATCGCGCAGAGATTGCTGGCCTCGCTGGACGCCCCCATCAGCCTGGGTAACACGCAGCAGGTAGTCGGCGTCAGCCTGGGCATCGCCCTCTTCCCCGATCACGCGCAGACGCGCGACCAACTGATTCATGTCGCCGATCTGGCGATGTACGAGGCCAAGCGCAGCGGCGACAACCAGTACCGCCTGGGCCAGGCGCAGACTCAGGTGCTGCGCGCCCGCAACAGCTGAATGCAAACTACGTTGGGGCATCCCTGGCCGGACGACCCTTTAGCATCAACCCCTCGCAACGACCGGTGCATGTTCGGCCATCAATTCTATTACCCAGTCGATAAACACCCGCACCTTGGTACTGACATGACGGTTGGGCGGAAAGGCCAGATACATCGGCATCGGTTCCATCTGCCATTCCTCGAACAGCGGCAGCAGCTCGCCGCTGGCAAGGTGCGGTTTGGCCATGTACTGCGGTAGCCAAAGCACGCCCAGGCCCGCCAGCCCTGCGGCAAGGTAGGCATTGCCATCGTCGGTGATCAACAACGGGCGGCCTTGGACCTCGATGATCTCTTCGCCGCGCTGCAGGGTGTAGGGCAAGGCTTTGCCTGTACGCGACCACAGAAAGCCGACCGTACTGTGCCGGCCCTCCTCCAGCTCATGTGGATGCGCCGGCCTGCCGAGGCGCTGCAGGTAGTCTGGCGTGGCATAGATGCCGAGCTTGAGGTCCCCCACATGCCGTGCCACCAGGGACTGATCGGTGATCTCGCCGCCACGGACTACGCAGTCGATGTTCTCGCCAATGATGTCGATGATGCGATCGCTCACGCCCATGGTCAGCTGGATTTCCGGGTAGCGCGCATAGAAGCCTGGCAAGGCGGGTATCAGTACCATGCGCGCCAGCGGGCTGGGCACGTCCACCCGCAATCGGCCGCGGGGCGCAGTCGATGCGCTGGACAAGCTGGTCTCGGCATCGTCCATATCGGCCAGCAGCCGGATCACGCGTTCATAGTAGGCCGCGCCATCGGCGGTGATGTTGACCTTGCGTGTGGTGCGGTTAAGCAGGCGCACGCGCAGCCTTGCTTCCAGTTGCTGGACGAGCTGCGTCACGCTGGTCTTGCTCATGTGCAGGGTGGCTGCCGCCTTGGTGAAACTGCCGGTTTCCACCACTCGGACGAAGGCCTGCATCGCATCGAAACGGTCCATTTCACGCCTCAATAGGTCGGGATAGTTTGGATTCTACAAACAATCATGACCAGAGTTGCTGGTTTATCCAGGCCGGCGGCCTTTCTACAGTGGCTCCCTCTTGAACAGCGGGCCGCGATGGCCCTGAAGGAGCTAGGCCATGACCCCTAAACGTGATGTCGTTTTCCCGCCTGACCGCCATGCACTGTACGAACTGCACCGCTATTCGCCGGCGATTCGTTCCAATGGCTTTCTGTTCGTATCCGGCCAGGTCGGCAGCCGCAAGGATGGTTCGGCCGAGCCGGACCTCGCGGCACAGGTGCGCCTGGCCTTCACCAATCTCAACGCGATCCTGGCAGAAGCCGGCAGCAGTTTCGACGATGTGGTCGACACGACCATCTTCATGCTCGACCCCGACTCGAAGTTCGAAACGATCTGGGAAGTAGCGGCTGAGTACTGGGGCGAAGCGCCCTACTCCACAGCGACCGCCATCGGCGTGACCTGGCTGGCCGGCTTCGACTTCGAGATCAAGGTGATCGCCAAACTACCGGAGGCCCGCTAGCACGCGCGTTTCCATCAGCAACAGGGCGTCGGCTCGGTTGCAAAATGCCCACTTGATCATGAGCGCGACTAATACATTATTGAAATCAATTCGTTTTTGTTCATGCAGCCCCCTCCATAAAATACCGGCAGCTCTTCACTGAGGCGCCCTGAAGGCTGCCACGGGAGAAAACAGACTATTGGCCAGAACTGAAAGGCAATCAGCCCATTCAGTTCTGGCAGGTAAAAACGGGGTGCAAGGCACGATGAACGAAGAACTCACATTTTCTATCAAAAGCGTCTGCTTTGATGAGCATTACACGCCTTCAGACAACACCCGAATCACGACCAACTTCGCCAATCTGGCCAGGGGTGAGAGCCGTGAAGAGAATTTGCGCAACACGTTGAAGATGATTGACAACCGCTTCAATGCGCTGGCGCACTGGGATAACCCCACGGGTGATCGTTACAAGGTCGAGCTGGAGATCATCTCCGCCGCAATGAGTATCGACGCGCAAAGCCGAGACAATGCGGTCCCGTTGATTGAAGTGTTGAAAACTACGATTGTCGATCGACAAACCGGTGAGCGCATCAACGGCATCGTGGGTAACAACTTCTCCTCTTACGTACGCGACTATGATTTCAGTGTGCGGTTGTTGGAGCACAACAAAAACCAGTCCGGTTTCAGTACGCCAGAAGACTTTGGCGATTTGCACGGCAAGCTGTTCAAGGGCTTCGTCAATTCAACGACGTACAAGCAGCGCTTTGACAAACCGCCGGTTATTTGCCTGAGCATTTCCAGCGCCAGAACCTACCATCGAACCGAGAATCAGCACCCAGTGCTGGGCTTTGAGTACGTGCAGGATGAGTACTCATTGACGGATGAATATTTCAAGAAGATGGGCTTGAAGGTTCGCTATTTCATGCCGCCGAACAGCGCTGCGCCGCTGGCGTTTTATTTCTCGGGCGATCTGCTGGGCGATTACACCAACCTTGAGTTGATCGGCACCATCAGCACGATGGATACCTTTCAGAAGATCTATCGGCCGGAGATCTATAACGCTAACTCGGCGGCCGGAAAATCCTATCAGCCGAGCCTGAAGAACCAGGACTACTCCTTGACTCGGATCGTGTACGACCGAGAAGAACGCAGTCGGCTGGCGATCGAGCAAGGAAAGTTTGCCCAAGAACAATTTATCAAGCCCTATCAAGCCGTACTTGAGCAGTGGTCTGTCAGTTGCGCTCTTTGATTAATTGAAAGCCAAGGTCATTTTTCATGAAAAAACTGTTACCCACTTCTACCGCAGGCAGCTTGCCCAAGCCTTCCTGGCTTGCTCAACCCGAGACGCTCTGGTCACCGTGGAAATTACAAGGTGATGAACTGGTTGAGGGCAAGCAAGATGCGCTGCGCCTGTCGCTGCATGAACAACAGTTGGCCGGAATCGATATCGTCAGCGACGGTGAGCAGACTCGTCAGCATTTCGTAACGACCTTCATCGAGCACCTCGACGGCGTTGATTTCGAAAACCGCGAGACGGTCAGGATTCGTGATCGTTACGATGCGAGCGTGCCGACCGTCGTGGGCGCCGTCGCTCGGAAAAAGCCGGTCTTTGTTGAAGACGCCAAGTTCTTGCGCCAGCAAACCGGGCAGCCTATCAAGTGGGCCCTGCCAGGCCCGATGACGATGATCGATACCCTCTACGATGCTCATTACAAGAGCCGTGAAAAGCTGGCCTGGGAATTCGCCAAGATTCTCAATCAGGAGGCCAAGGAGCTGGAAGCTGCCGGGGTCGACATCATTCAATTCGACGAGCCGGCATTCAACGTGTTTTTCGATGAAGTCAACGACTGGGGTGTCGCCACGCTGGAAAGGGCGATTGAAGGGCTTAAATGCGAAACCGCCGTGCATATCTGCTACGGCTATGGCATCAAAGCCAACACCGATTGGAAGAAGACACTGGGCTCGGAGTGGCGACAGTACGAGGAAGCCTTTCCCAAGCTGCAAAAATCCAGCATCGATATCGTTTCGCTGGAGTGTCACAACTCCCATGTCCCCATGGAGCTGATCGAACTCATTCGAGGCAAGAAAGTCATGGTCGGCGCCATTGACGTGGCCAACCATGCCATTGAAACGCCCGAGGAAGTCGCCAATACCCTGCGCAAAGCACTTCAATTCGTCGATGCCGACAAGCTCTACCCCTGCACCAACTGTGGTATGGCGCCCCTGCCCCGTCGCGTCGCCAGGGGCAAATTGAACGCGTTGAGTGCTGGCGCAGAGATCGTTCGCAGAGAGCTTCTGAACGCACGCTGAGCTACGTTCCGCGGTGGCGTACGCCGCTTGCACAATTGGAGAAGGCTGGAGCCAGCCGGATTTTCGGGCGGCTTCAAGCCTTGCTTAACCACGTCAGTTGCACTCTATTTAGGAGCTGTCATGTCACTGATGGGTAATGCCATTGATTCATTGCGCTTTCGCGAGGCACTGGCGCACTACGCTTCGGGTATCACGGTCATCTCGTCACACGTCGATGGCGAACCGATTGGTTTCACCTGCCAGTCGTTTTATAGCGTGTCGATGAGCCCGCCACTGGTGTCATTCAGCGTCATGGCCAGCTCGGCGAGCTATCCAAAAATTCGTCGGGCAGGTCGATTTGCGGTCAATATCCTCTCGGGCGAGCAGGTCGAAATTTCCAACCAGTTCGCTCGGCGAGGCACGGACAAATGGCACGGCGTCCACTGGCAGGAATCACCCTTGGGTAATCCGATCATAGTCGGCAGCCTGCATTGGCTGGATTGCGAGATTCACGCCGAGCATGCGGCAGGTGACCACTTGATTGTGATCGGGGAAGTGAGGGCGTTAAATTTGCAGGAAGTCGTTGCCACGCAACCCTTGCTGTATTTCAAAGGGCAGTACCGCAACCTCGCCGCGCATGGTGCGTGATGAGGGGCAAACCATAGACCTTGAACGCCATCATAAGCCTGGCTTTTCGCTTTGATATCGTCCTGCGCGCTCTGGCGTTGCGATGACGGCGCATATCAACGTCTCGCTGTTTGCGCACGGCATCAACATTCATCTGCAAACCCGTCTATATTTCGACGACGAACCTGAGGCCAATGCACTGGACCCGGTACTGAACCTGATCGAGCAGCCCCATCGTCGCGCCCCCTTGATCGCCAAGCGCTGTACCGTGGATGGCCGGTTGGCCTACTGCTTCGATATTCATGTCCAAGGCGCAGCAGAAACCGTGCTTTTCGATTTCTGACGCCCAAGCAACACCTTGGTGCCTGAACCGTTCAACCGAGCACAGGCATACAAGACCTCGGGTCCGGTTTCACACGATAGTGCGCTGAGCCACTTGCCCCCATCCGAGGAGTTTTCCATGAGTACATTCGTAGCCAAAGACGGTACACAGATCTATTTCAAAGACTGGGGCAGCGGCAAGCCCGTGTTGTTCAGCCACGGCTGGCCGCTGGATGCCGACATGTGGGAATACCAGATGGAATACCTGAGCAGCCGCGGCTTTCGCACCATCGCGTTTGACCGCCGGGGTTTCGGCCGCTCGGATCAACCGTGGACCGGTAACGATTACGACACCTTCGCCGATGATATTGCCCAGTTGATCAACCACCTGGACCTCAAGGAGGTGACCCTGGTGGGCTTCTCCATGGGCGGCGGCGATGTGGCCCGCTACATCGCACGCCACGGTACCGCCCGCGTAGCCGGCCTGGTGCTGCTGGGGGCGGTGACACCGCTGTTCGGCCAGAAACCGGATTACCCGCAGGGTGTGCCGACCGAGGTGTTCGATGGCATCAAAGTCGGTCTGCTCAAGGATCGTGCGCAGTTCATCGCCGACTTCAATGCGCCGTTCTTCGGCCTCAACAAGGGCCAGAAAGTCTCGGACGGCGTCCTCACCCAGACCCTGCAGATCGCCCTGCAAGCTTCGCTCAAGTCCACCGTGGATTGCGTCACCGCCTTCTCGCAGACCGACTTCCGCCCGGACATGGCCAAGATCGACGTACCAACCCTGGTGATCCACGGCGACGGTGACCAGATCGTACCGTTCGAGACCACTGGCAAGGTCGCCGCCCAGATGATCAAAGGGGCCGAGCTCAAGGTGTACAAGGACGCACCCCACGGGTTCGCCGTGACGCATGCCCAGGCATTGAATGAAGATCTGCTGGCGTTCCTGAACCGCTGAAACACCATCTCCTTATTTGGTCGGGCTTGCCCAGATGCCAGCCAGTCAAGCGATAGAACGGACGATGAATAACTTGTGGGAGGGGGCTTGCTCCCGATGAGGGTGTGTCAGCCAGCAGTTTATCGACTGACTCACCGCTATCGGGAGCAAGCCCCCTCCCACAGTGACAGCGTTAAGCCTTGACTGACTGGCATTAGGGCTTGCCCGGCCCTTTTTTATTCAGGACCTTTTATTCAGGCCCAATGCCGGCCCAATGCCAAACGGCCCGGCCCACTGATCAACACGCTGGTGAAGATGATCAGCAGCAACCAGCCGAACTGCCCTTCGAACAGCGTCCACTCAGGATGCACCACCAACATCGCAATCAGCAGCACGGCCAGGATCGGCAAGCACGCCAGGCGGGTCAGCACCCCGGCGATGATCAGCAACGGGCACAGCACCTCGGCGAAGATCGCCAACAGCAAGGTGAGATTGGCGCCCAAGTGAAAAGGGTCCTCGATCAATTTCAGCTGCGCGCTGTAGTCCAGCAACTTCGGCAAACCATGGACCCACAGCAGGAACAACGCCCCGCTGACGCGCAAAAACAGCAGCCCGATGTCCTGATGTCTTGATTCGTTCATACGCACCTCGTGTCTAGGGAAACCAAGACGATTGTCTTGCAGCCACCGCCCATTGGCTTGCAGCCATGTGCTCACATGAAAGGGTTCCGATTGAATCAACGGCCGCGTAAGGTAGTCCCACTTCATAGGTCCACGACTACAGGAATCGCACGATGTCCCTGCCTCAAGACATGACGTTGATTGAAATCACCAGCCCTGGCGCCCCCGAGGTGCTCAAGCCACATTCGGCACCGGTGCCCGCCCCGGCCGCCGGCGAAATCCTGATCCGCGTGCATGCCGCCGGGGTCAACCGCCCCGACGCCCTGCAACGCGCCGGCAAGTACCCGATGAAACCTGGCATGAGCCCGATTCCTGGCCTTGAAGTGGCGGGTGAGGTGGTGGCGCTGGGCGACGGCGTGACGACCTACGCCCTGGGCGACAAGGTGTGCGCGCTGACCAATGGCGGCGGCTACGCGCAATATTGCAGCGTGCCTGCCAGCCAGGCGTTGCCGGTCCCCGACGGCATGGACTGGATTCATGCCGCCGCCATCCCGGAAACCTTCTTCACGGTGTGGGCCAACCTGTTCGGCCTGGGCGGTGCGCACAAGGGCCAGCGTGCCTTGATCCACGGCGGCACCAGCGGCATCGGCACCACCGCGTTGATGCTGTGTCGCGAATTCGGCATCCAGGCCTTTGCCACCGCCGGCAGCGCCGACAAATGCGCCGCCATCACCCAGCTGGGAGCCGAGGCGATCAATTATCGCGAGCAGGATTTCGCTCAGGTCATCGCCGAAAAAACCGGCGGCCAAGGGGTGAATGTGGTGCTCGACATCATGGGCGCCTCTTACCTCAACAACAACCTCAAGGCCCTGGCGATGGACGGCCGCCTGGTGATGCTGGGCTTCCTCGGCGGCGGCAAGGCCAATGACGTCGACCTGCTGACCATCCTGGCCAAGCGCGCCAACATCACCGGCTCGCTGCTGCGCCCGCGCACCCGCGAAGAGAAAGCCGCGATTGCCGAGCAGTTGCGCGAACACGTCTGGCCGGCGCTGTCAGCGGGACGTTGCGTGCCGATGATCGACCAGGTGTTCGATTACACCGAGGCCGCCCAAGCCCATGCGCGGATGGAAGGTGGCGACCATATTGGCAAGATCGTGTTGCGGGTCGCCTGACTATTCGGCGTAGGCCGGGTAATCGGTGTACCCCGCCTGCGTCCCGCCATACAAGCCTTCGGCCCGCAGCGGATTCAGCGGCCAGCCGTTGAAGATCCGCTGCGGCAGGTCCGGGTTGGCAATGAACGGACGTCCGAACGCGATCAGGTCCGCCAGGCCTGCTTCGACCAGCCGTGCACCGCGTTCAGCGGTGTAGCGGCCGGCGTAAATGATGCGGCCGCTGAAGGTGCTGCGCACGGCTTCACGGAAGGTGTCGGGCAGGTCCGGCGCGTTGTCCCAATCCGCCTCGGCGATTGATACATAGGCAACCCCCGACGCCTCCAGCACCTTGATCGCTTCGATGTAGGTGTGATGCGGATCGTCTTCCACCAGGCCGATATACACCCGCTCCTGCTGCGTGCCGCTGAACAGCGGCGAGAAACGCACACCGAGGCGCTGCGGCCCGACCACGGCACTCACGGCCTCGACGATTTCCCGCAGGAAACGCAAGCGATTGTGCAGCGAGCCACCGTACTCGTCGTCACGCTGATTGGCATGGGCGGAGATAAACTGATTGACCAGGTAACCATTGGCGGCGTGGATCTCCACACCGTCGAAGCCCGCATCCAGGGCATTGCGGGCGGCCTGGGCGTAATGCCCCACCAGTTCCTCGATTTCCAACACGCTCAACGCGCGTGGTACGGGCGGTTGCACCAGCTCCCCCGTGCCCGGCCCGGTGGCAATAAAGGCTTTCGCTTGTTGGGCAGCGATGGCGGACGGCGCAACCGGAGCGGCGCCATCCGGTTGCAGCGCGTTATGCGAGACGCGGCCGACGTGCCACAACTGCGCAAAGATCACCGCGCCTTCGGCATGGACCGCGTCGGTGACGGTGCGCCAGCCGTCGATCTGCGCCGGGGTGTAGATACCCGGCGTCCAGGCGTAGCCCTGGCCTCGGGGCTCGATCTGCGTACCCTCGCTGATCATGAAACCGGCGGTGGCGCGCTGGCGGTAATACTCGGCCATCAGCGCAGTGGCGATGTCGCCGGGTTGTGCGCTGCGTTGGCGCGTCAAGGGGGGCAGCACGATGCGGTTGTTCAAGGTGTGGTTGCCCAACTTGATCGGGGCATTCAAAACACTGTGGATCATCAGCAAGATTCCAGATTCAGCACGAACGAAAGCCTTGGCGACCCTTGAGGGTCGCCAATTCAATAGAGAGGTTGAGTGAGTTAAGCGGTGAGTTTCAGCAGGGCCTTGGCCGCATCACTGGAGCTGGCCGGGTTCTGCCCGGTGACCAGCAAACCGTCCTGGAGCACAAAAGACTGCCAGTCGGCGCCTTTTTCATAGTGGCCGCCGAGGGCCTTGAAATCATCTTCAACCAGAAACGGCACCACGTCGGTCAGGCCCACGGCCGCCTCTTCCGAATTGGAGAAGCCGGTCACTCGGCGGCCCTTGACCAGCGGCTCGCCGTTCACCGCCTTGGCGTGGCGCAGCGCGCCCGGCGCGTGGCAGACAAAACCGATGGGCTTGCCGGCACGTTCGAACGACTCGATCAGTGCGATGGACGTCGGCGACTCAGCCAGATCCCACAGCGGGCCATGGCCGCCGGGGTAGAATACCGTGTCGAAGTCTGCGGCCTTGACCGTGTCCAGGCGTAGGGTGCTGGCCAGGGCTTGTTGCGCTGCCGGGTCCGCCGCAAAACGGCGCGTCTGCTCGGTTTGCGCATCCGGTTGATCGCTCACTGGGTCCAGCGGCGGCTGGCCACCGGCCGGGGATGCCAGTACCACCTCGGCACCGGCGTCTTTGAATACGTAATAGGGTGCAGCAAACTCTTCAAGCCAGAAGCCGGTTTTCTTGCCGGTATCGCCAAGCTGGTCGTGAGAGGTCAGTACCATCAATACTTTCATCGTTCAGTGCCTCGGGATGTCTGTGGGTTGAAGCTTATGAGCCGGGTGGTTGCCGCACAACGTCATATCCGCAAGGTTTTCGGACATGCCACAGTGGCAGTTGCCGTTTGCCCGCCATCCACCGACAATCCCTCGCCCCTGCCCCTGGAGAAACACGATGCATAGCGTCGCGCTGCTGGTTTACCCGAACTTCCAATCCCTGAGCCTCAGCCTGGCCTCGGTGTTCGAGTGTGCAAACCTGCTCCAGGGCGAGCCGGTCTATGAGTTCCACCTGGTGTCGGAGCATGGCGGTGCCGTGATGACGTCCCAGGGCTTTTCGGTCAATACAACGCCGATGCGGCCGCAGGGCTATGACACGTTGATCGTCAGCGGTTATCTGGAGTTCCAATTACCCGAGGCCAACTTGCCGGCCCTGGTCAAGACCGCCTCCGCGCAGTCGCGACGGATCGCTTCGCTGTGCATGGGCATCTTCGTGCTGGCCGAAGCCGGGCTGCTCGACGACAAGCGCGCCGCCACTCACTGGATTCACGCCCCGGCCTTCCGTAAGCGCTACCCCCACATCCACCTGGAAGAAGACAAGCTGTTTGTCGTCGATGGTCAAGTGTGGACCGGCGCCGGCATGAGTGCCGGTGTGGACCTGGCGCTGGCCATGGTCGAAAACGACTTGGGCAGCGACCTGGTCCGGCGTATCGCACGCAAATTGGTGATCGCCCAGCGCCGTGGCAGCGAGCAGTCGCAATTGTCGGCACTGCTGGAACTGGACCCCAAGTCCGACCGCGTGCAACTGGCCCTGGCCTATGCCCGCGAGAACCTGACCCATGACTTGTCCGTGGAGGCCCTGGCCGACGTGGCGCGGCTCAGCCCACGCCAGTTCAGCCGGGTGTTTCGTGAAGAAACCGGGCAAACCCCGGCCAAGGCCATCGAGTCCCTGCGGGTGGAGGCGGCCCGGGCCTTGATGGAAACCAGCCGTCACCCGGTCGAAGTGGTGGCCCGCGAAACCGGCTTCGGGGATCGCGAGCGCATGCGCCAGGCGTTCCTGCGCGCGTTCGGGCAACCGCCGCAGGCGATGCAGCAGCTGCTGTTCGCGACACACGCGGGCAGCACCCGCGCCTGATCGCCGGGCATCTCGACGCTCAACCCTGCTGTCAGTGCAGCGCTGCCCGTGTGATCAGGTAACTCACCAACTGCGGTTCATCGTCCAGCTCGAGGGTTTGCACCGGGCGCGGCAGGTTATCCAGCACATTGCGCCAGAACGCCTGCGCCACTTCGTCCTGGTCATAGAAACGCAACAGCCAATTGGCCTCGCCGCTGCACAGCACCTGGGTGGCGATGGCGCGGCCGATGCCTTTGCGGCGATAGCGCTTGAGGATGAACAGGTCGGCCAGTTCCAGGGCATCGATGCCCGGCAACTCGCTGCCTTCGATCAGCAGGAAGCCGGCGATATAGCCATCGACCAGCAACAGGTTGGCGCTCCACTGCGGGTCTTGCCAGTAACGGGCCAGATGTTCGTCGTGGATGTAGAAACGGCCGTCCGCTTCGACATCTTCCTGCTCCCAGTCCGAGGACTCGTAGGCGTAGTACTGGTAGAGATTGCGGATCAGCTCGGCTTCGTCGGGGCCGGTCTGGATCAGTTCGACGGTGGTTTCAGGCATGGGGCTCTCAGTGAAAAAACGCAGGGCGCCATTGTTCACAAAACCCGCAGGCAGGCCAATACATTGTCCAACCTTTCTGTTGGCTGAACCGATTGCGTATTTATCCTGCGCCGGCCAAAATCCTGAAACATTTAGAATAAACTTTGCCAATTACCCTAATGCCTGTCAGTTAAGCGATAGAGCAGACGATGGATAACCTGTGGGAGGGGGCTTGCTCCCGATGGCCTGCGTAGCAGGCCCATTTTTGAGGCCGCTGCGCGGCCTATCGGGAGCAAGTCGAATCGTCGCACCGCCCCTCCCACAATGACCGCGTTAAGCCTTAACTGACTGGCATTAGCCAATTACGCCGCCCTTTTTATTCAAGGACACCTATTTTGACGAACGTTTGTACCGCTGGCCTTGACGTAGGTTTTGCCTCCCTGGACTACCTGCAGATCTTCATCCTGGGCGTGATCCAGGGCATTACCGAACTCTTGCCGGTGTCGTCCACCGCCCACATGCGTGTGGTGCCTGCACTGCTCGGCTGGCAAGACCCCGGCTCGGCGTTTTCCGCTGCGATGCAGTTGGCGGCCCTGGCAGCGGTGGTCAGTTACTTCTGGCGCGATGTACGCCAGGTCACCACCGGCAGCATCAGCGCGGTGCGCCGCGGTGACTACAACGACCGCTGGTTCAAGTTGGCCGTGGCGATTGTGCTGGCAACCATTCCGATCGGCATCGCCGGCCTGGCGCTGTCTTCCACCCTGAACGCCTGCAACTCGCCGTTGCGTGGCTTGATGGTGATCGGCATTTCCTGCGTGGTCATGGCCGTGTTGCTGGCGGTGGCCGAGGTGCGGGCTCGCCATACCCGGGAAGTGAGCGAAATGCGCCTGCGTGACGCCTTGATCGTGGGTATCGCGCAGATCGGCGCATTGATCCCAGGCGTATCGCGTTCGGGCTCGACCCTGACCGCCGCGCTGTTTCTCAACTTCAAGCGTGAAGAAGCCGCACGCTTTTCCTTCCTGCTGGGCCTGCCGGCCATTGCGCTGGCCGGTTTGAAGGAACTGTGGGTGCTGCTGCACGCCGAGATGCCGGCCCATGCCTGGTCGCACTTGCTCTTCGGGCTGGTGGTTGCCAGCGTGTCGGCGTTCTTTGCGATCTGGGGCCTGATGAAGTTCCTGGAGCGGTTCTCCACCTGGCCGTTCGTGATCTACCGCGCGCTGTTGGGGGTTTTCCTGATTGTGGCGGTCAGCACGGGGTTGTTGGGCTAAGACCGGGTTCGCGGTCGGCCAGCTCCTCGAGCAGGTCGGCCGACGGCACAAAAAACAGGCTCCCGGTGACGGCCGTGCTGAAGTCCAGCAAGCGGTCATAGTTGCCGACCGGACGGCCGACGAACATGTTTTCCAGCATCTGCTCCAGCGGCTGCGGCGAACGCGCATAGCCGATGAAGTAGGTGCCGAACTCCCCGGCGCCGGGGCGTCCGAAAGGCATGTTGTCGCGCAGGATTTTCACTTCTTCGCCGTTTTCGTCGGTGATCACCGTCAGCGCGCTGTGGGAGTTGGTCGGCTTGGTCTCGTCATCCAGCTCAATGTCCGCCAACTTGGTGCGCCCGATCACCTTTTCCTGGGCTTCCACCGTCAGGCCGTTCCAGGCCGTCATGTTGTGCAGGTATTTCTGCACCAGCACGTAGCTGCCACCGCTGAAACCCGGGTCTTCGTCGCCGACGAGGGCGAACGCCTCGGCTTTACGCCCCACCGGGTTCTCGGTGCCGTCGACAAACCCGATGATGCTGCGCATATCGAAGTAACGGAAACCCTGGACCTCATCCACGACTTTCACGCTGTCGCCCAAGGCCGCCATCAACTGGGTGGCCAGCTCGAAGCACAGGTCCATCTGATCGGCGCGGATGTGCAGGAGAATATCCCCTGGCGTGGCCACCGCCTTGCGCCCTTCTACACCGAACTCGCGAAACGGATGCAATGCCGCCGGGCGCGGCGCGCCGAACAGTCGGTCCCACGCCTGGGAGCCAAACCCGCACACACAGGTAAGGTTGCCCGACGGTACGCGCTTGCCCACCGAACGCACCAGGCCGGCGATATCGGCGCACCAGGCGCGCACGCTGTCGACGTTACCGGGTGCGAGGGTGGCGACCATGAAAATCGCGCTGCTGGTGATCGGGTGGCAAACAGACTGCGGCTCCAGGGGCGGCCGTACCGGGCAGGTTTTCATGATGAGGTTCCACAGGCTAAAGGAGGTTTGAATTCGCGCAGATTAGCAGTTCATATCCGACAGATCAGTCAAGATCACTCGCCGCATGCCGTTCAAGCACACCCTCATCGGCCGAAGTCCGATTCACCCGCCGCCCGCGCTGCACCGCCGGCCGTGCCTCGATCGCCTCGGCCCAGCGCAGCACATGCTTGTACTCATGCACCGACAAAAACTGCGCCGCGCCATATAGACGCCCTTTCACCAACCCGCCATACCAGGGCCAGATCGCAATATCGGCAATGGTGTACTCATCCCCGGCAATGTATTGGCTCACCGCCAAACGCTGGTCCAATACATCGAGCTGGCGCTTGGTCTCCATGGCAAACCGGTTAATGGGGTATTCCATCTTGCTCGGCGCATACGCATAAAAATGTCCAAAACCACCGCCCAGATAGGGTGCGCTGCCCATCTGCCAGAACAACCACGACAAACACTCGGCATGCGCGGCCGGCTCGGTCGGCAAGAACGCGCCAAACTTCTGCGCCAGGTACTGCAGGATCGCCCCCGACTCAAACACCCGAATCGGCGTATCGCCGCTGTGGTCCATCAAGGCCGGGATCTTGGAGTTCGGGTTGACCGCCACAAAGCCGCTGCCGAACTGATCGCCGTCGCCGATCTTGATCAGCCAGGCGTCGTATTCCGCGCCCTTGTGCCCCAGGGCCAACAGCTCTTCGAGCAGGATGGTGACCTTCTGCCCGTTCGGCGTGGCCAGGGAATATAGCTGCAACGGGTGCTTGCCGACCGGCAGTGCTTTCTCGTGAGTCGCGCCGGCAATCGGTCGGTTGATACTGGCGAAGGTGCCACCACTTTCGCTGTCCCAGGTCCATACTTCAGGCGGTACGTAATCGGTCATGCTGAGTGCTCCAGAGGCGCTTTCGATCAACGAAGCGCTCCAGACTAAACCAAAGGTTGATGGTTGGTCACGCAGTGGATGCCACCCCCGCCCGCCGCGATCGCGTCGATATTGAGCTGCACCACTGTGCGCTTCGGATACAGACGCGACAACAGCTCCAAGGCCCTGCGATCCGCTACCGGGTCGCCAAATTCAGGCGCAATCACCGCGCCATTGATCACGAAATAATTGATGTAGCCGGCGGCGAAGTCGGCGTTGCGTCGGCTGAATTTGCTTCTGCGCGGGTTCAGCGGCGGCGACACGGTGTGTACCTGCAACGGACGGCCATCGGCGTCGGTGGCGCTGTTGAGAATTGCCAGGTGCGCCAGGGTGACCTTGTGATCGTAGGACTCAGGGTCGGTGTCGAGGTTGGCGAGCACCACGCCGGGCGACACGAAGCGTGCATAGAAGTCGACGTGAGCGTCGGTGATGTCTTTGCCCTTGATGCCCGGCAGCCAGATGATCTTGCGCAGACCCAGGCGCTCCTTGAGTTCGGCTTCGACGTCGGCCTTGCTCCAATCGGGGTTACGGTTACGGTTGATCCAGCTGCTCTCGGTCATGATTGCGGTGCCCAGGCCATCCACCTCGATCCCGCCGCCCTCACCCACCAGCTCGCTGCGGATATGGCGGGCAGCGGTGACTTCGGCAACCTGCCCGGCCAGCATGGCGTCTTCGGCATGCTGTTGCTTGTTGCCCCAGCCGTTGAAGTTGAAGTCCACCGCGCCCTGGCCACCCGCACCGTCGACGACGAAATTGGCACCGGTGTCGCGCATCCAGATATCGTCCAACTCGGTTTCTACAAAGGTGATGTTGCGCGTACCACAGTGCTGCTCGGCCAGCCCGCGCTCGTCTTCACGGCAAAACACCGTGACCGGCTCGTACACGGCAATCGCCCGGGCAATACGGCCCAACGCCGCTTGCACGTCGGCGGTGAAGTCTTCCCAGATCGCATCCTGGGCGCCAAAGGCGATAAACGCCTGGCGATGCGTTTCACCCTCGTCGGGCATATAGAACTGGCCCTTTACGGCGGCGCTTACATAAGGGGTGAGCAACGTCATGGCGCAGACCACACTGGCGTGTTTGAGGAAGGTTCGACGGGTTGGCATATCAGTCTCTGAGTACGGCATTGAATTAACGGGGCCTTGTAGTGAGCGGGCTTGCCCCGCGCTGGGGGGCGAAGCCGCCCTAAACCCAGGCACCTCGGTCTTCCTGAAACACCTCGGCGTCCTTGATATGGGGGCGGCTTCGCCACCCAGCGCGGGGCAAGCCCGCTCACTACAAGGGGGTTGTTTTGAATTTAGTCCATATGCGCATGCGGGCGCGCATGTCGGCCTGGGGGATGTCCTTGCCGGCAATCAGCCGTTCAAAGGTGGGCGCATCCGGGTAGAGGTCGGGGTTGTCGCGCATACGCGCCTCCACCGCCGGCCGCGCCTTGGCGTTGGCCGTGGGGTAGCCGGTGAAGTTGCTGATGGCGGCCATGTTCTCGGGGCGCATCACGAAATTGATGAACGCGTAGGCATATTCCGGGTGCTTCGCGTCGACGGGAATGGCCATCGTGTCCATCCACACCGTGGTGCCCTCGCGGGGGATGTGATAACCGAAAGTCACCGGTTTGCCGGCGGCATCGGCGGCACGCTGGGCCTGGGTCATGTCGCCGCTGTAGCCGAGGGACAGGCACAGGTCGCCGTTGACCAGGTCGGTCACCGGCTGCGACTGGAACTTGCGGATGTACGGCCGCAGTTTCAGCAGCAGCGCGCTGGCGGCGGCCAGGTCCTCGCGCTTGGCGCTGCGCGGGTCGCGGCCGAGGTAGTTGAGCACCACGGCCAGCACTTCGTCCGGCGAGTCGATCAGCGAAATGCCGCAGTCGGCGAATTTGGCCGCCAGCTCCGGCTTGAACAGCAGGTCAAGACTGTTGACCGGCGCATTCGCCAAGCGCTGTTCGATCTTCTGCGCGTTATAGGTCAGGCCGATAGTGCCCCAGGTATAGGGCACAGTGGCTTTGTTCGAGGTGACGTAGCGGCTGCGCAGCTGTTGCAGGCCCGGCTCGATATCGTTCAGCGCAGTGAGCCTGGCGGGGTCCAGCGGCTGCAGGCTGCCGGCGCGCATCAGGCGCTCGGCCACCGTGTCGCCCGGGAAGATCAGGTCGTAGCCGCTGCCGCCGGCCATCAACTTGGCTTCCAGGGTCTCGCTGCCGTCCATGACGTCGTAGATCACCTGGATACCGGTTTCAGCGGTGAATCGGGACAAGGTGTCGGCCGCGAAGTAATCGGCCCAGTTGTACAGCTTCAGGGTTTTGTCGTCCGCCGAGGCGCAGGCGGCGCTGAGCATCAGTGTACCTATCAGCAGTCGTTTCATGATGGGCGACCGTCCAGCGTCAGCAGTGCGCCGTACATGTCCGGACGGCGATCACGGAAGATGCCCCATGTCAGGCGCTCTTCGCGCATCGCCGCAAGGTCCAGGCTGTGGACCCAGACACCTGTCGAGTCGCGGTCAGCCTCGGCCAACAATGCGCCTTTATGGTCACAGATAAACGAGGAACCGTAGAAGTCCATTTGCAGCGCGCTATCGGTGGTTGCGACTTCGCGGCCGACACGGTTGGCCGCCACCACCGGCAGCAGGTTCGCCGCCGCGTGGCCGCGCATGGTCATCTGCCAATGGTCGCGGGAGTCGAGCGTCGCGCAGCCGGGTTCCGAGCCAATGGCAGTGGGAAACAGCAGCACTTCGGCGCCCTGCAAAGCCAGGCAGCGTGCAGTTTCAGGGAACCACTGATCCCAGCAGATGCCGATGCCCAGGCGCCCGAATGCGCTGTCCCAGACGCGAAAGCCTGTGTCGCCGGGGCTGAAGTACTCCTTCTCCTGATAGCCGATGGCGTTCGGGATATGGGTCTTGCGGTACACCCCCAGCAGTTGCCCATCAGCGTCGGCCACACTCAGGGAGTTGAAGAAGGCATTGCCGGCTTTTTCAAACCAGCTCAGCGGCAGCACCACCCCCAACTCCCTGGCCAAGGCGGCGAAGCGTTTGAGCACCTGGCTGTGCGCGTACTCCTCGGCCAGCGCCAAGTGCCGGGGGTGCTGCTCGATGCAGAAGTAAGGCGTGGCGAACAGTTCCTGCAACAAAATCACCTGGGCGCCCCGGGCTGCGGCAGCGCGCACCCACTGCTCGGCGCGATCAAGGTTACCGGGCAAATCCCAGGTGCACGGCATTTGCGTCGTCGCGATCGTCAGCAGGCTCATCGCATGGCTCCTGCAGGCTGTTGCTGGGTGATGCAATGCACGCCGCCGCCGCCATGGGCCAGCTGGTTGATCTGCACCGGGACGACTTCCCTACCAGGGAACGCCTGGGCCAGCACCTCGGCGGCAGCCTGGTCGGCGGCAATGCCATAGGCCGGCATGATGATCGCGCCATTGGCGATATAGAAGTTGGTGTAGGAGGCACAGAACACCTCGGCCTCGCTATCGACGGCCTCGCTCGCTTCGTACAACTCAAGCATTTCAAAGCGGCGCCCGTTGGCGTCCGAGGCCAACGCCAGGGCGCGACGATTTTCGCGCACCACCTCGGCGTAGACCGAACCTTGGTCGTGGGTCGCATCCACCAACAGCACACCGGGGCGCGCGAAGGCACACACGCCGTCGACGTGGCCATCGGTCATGTCGCCGGTGACGTAATCCGGGTCACCAGGCAGCCAGACGGTTTTGCGGATGCCCAACAGGCGCGCAAAGATGTCCTCGATATCGGCCTTGGTCATGCCGGGGTTGCGGTTGGGGTTGAGCAGCACCGACTCGGTGGTGATCAAGGTGCCCTCGCCGTCGACATGGATTGCCCCGCCCTCATTGCTCAAAGGCGTGCCGAAGCACTCCAGGCCCAGGTGATTGAGCACCCGTCGCGCCAGGCTTTCGTCCAAGTCATGCGCCGACTTGCCGCCCCAGGCATTGAAGCGCCAACTCACCCCGGCCAAGCCCTGTTGCGGGTGGCAGATGAAGGTCGGGCCGGAGTCGCGACACCAACTGTCGTTGACCGCCTGCGCAATCAGCTCGACCCCTGGCCCGCACAGCGCTCGCGCACGGGCCAGGGCCGACGGGTCCACGATCATCTTCACCGGTTCGAACCGCGCGATGGCATTGGCCACCCTGGCGAAGTCCTCCTGCACCCCGGGCAAGGTGACGCCCCAGGTGGTTTCCCAGAGCGATTGGTTATGGGGCCAGACCATCCAGGTCGCCGCATGTCGGGTCCACTCCGCGGGCATCCACCACCCCCTGCTTGAATGTTCATTGCGCTGCATGACAAATACCTTTGAGTTAAGTCATTGTGTTCAGTGAAAACTGCCCACGGAGTGCTGGCATGCATGCTACGTTGGCGCTATTGACCAAACAAACGATGGATTTTGTAGAAAACTGATTAGAGGAACTTATCAGCATGCTCAATCACTGGCCGCCCCTCGGCACCCTGCGCGGCTTTGAAGCCGCCGCCCGGCTGGGCAGCTTTCACAAGGCCGCCGAGGAACTGCACCTGACCCAATCGGCGATCAGCCAACAGATCCGCAGCCTGGAGGCGTACCTGGAACAGCCGCTGTTCTTTCGCAGCGGTCGCAGCGTGAGCCTGACCGACGCCGGCCACGACTTCCTCAGCACCACCCAGGCGTTGTTGCAGCAACTGGCGGTGGGCGTGCGTCGGCTCGGGCAGTACCGCAAACCGAATCAACTGGTGCTCAACACCACGCCGACCTTTGCCCGGCATTGGCTGCTACCGCGACTTGCGGATTTCCGCCTTCAGCACCCGCAGGTCGACCTGTGGATCTTCAGCACCGACGAAGTCCCCGACATGGCCACCCAGACCATCGACCTGGCGGTGCGCGACGACATCAGTTCCCAGGCCGAATGCAGCTTCAAGGTCCTGCATGCCGACCGACTGTTTCCGGCGTGCCACCCCAAGGTATTGCAACTGCCCATCGACCAGCGCACCACCTTGCATGGCGAACGGGAAATGGACTGGAGCCATTGGGCGGTGGAAGCCGGGATCGACGTGGGGCAGCAAGCTCAGGGGCTGAATTTTTCCGACCCTGGCCTGTTGCTGGACGCGGTGTGCACCGGATTGGGCATTGGCTTGGTCAGCCAGTTGCTCAGTCGCAAGGCGCGGGCGGACGGTTTGCTGTCGCCCCTGGTGGAAGCCACGATCCGCGGCCCCAGTTGGGCGCTGCTGACTCATCGTGACAGCGAGCACGACCCCATGGCGCGTCATTTCACCGCGTGGTTGCTGACCCATCTGCAGGTAGACCCGACATGAACGAGCGGCTTGAAGACATCCTCGCCGAACACCTGAGCGTGGTGTTCTGCGGTATCAACCCCGGCAAGGGCTCCGCCGCCATCGGCCAGCACTTTGCCAATCGCAGCAACCGCTTCTGGCGCACGCTGCACCTGGCGGGTTTTACGCCCCATGAGATTCGCCCCGAGGACGGCCACACGTTGTTGCAATACCACTGCGGCCTGACCACGCTGGTGGAGCGGCCCACCGCCAGCGCGGGGGAATTGGCCCGGCATGAATTCCTGCAGGCGGCGACAGCGTTCGAACAGAAAATCCGCCGCTGTCGGCCGCGCTACCTGGCGTTTCTCGGCAAGGCAGGTTATAGCGCACTGTCAGGCCAGCGCACGCTCGCCTGGGGGTTGCAGCCACAACCCTTCGCCGAGGCCTCGGTGTGGGTACTGCCCAACCCCAGTGGGCGCAACCTGGCATTCAGCCTGGAACAATTGGTGCAGGCCTACCAGCCGCTGCGTGAAGCGATTGCGCGCGCCGAGCCGATGCCCTTACTCTCTTGAGCCCGATACCCGCAAGCAATGGAGGCTTCATGAAACTGATCGGCATGCTGGACTCGCCCTACGTACGCCGCGTGGCCATATCCCTGGACCTGTACGGGGTGGACTTCACCCATGAAGCACTCTCGGTGTTCAGCACTTACACCGAATTCGCCCAGATTAACCCGGTGGTCAAGGCGCCCACCCTGGTGCTGGACGATGGCACGGTACTCATGGATTCGAGCCTGATCCTGGACTATCTGGAAACCCTGGCCCCGGCTGACAAAAAGCTGCTGCCTCCATCGCCCGCCGCACGTGCCCGCGATCTGCAACTGCTCGGGCTGGCCCTGGCCGCCTGTGAGAAAAGCGTGCAGATCGTGTATGAGCACAACCTGCGCCCCGCCGAGAAGCAACACGCCCCCTGGCTCGACCGGGTCAGCGGGCAATTGCTGGCCGCCTTTGGCTTGCTCGACAAACACTTGGGCCAGGCCGCCGGTAACGCGATCTCCCAGGCATCGCTGACGGCGGCAGTGGCCTGGTCTTTCAGCCAATTCACCGTACCCTCGGTGGTGAAAGCCGACGCATTTGCCAACCTGCAACGCCACGCCGAGCAGTTGGAACAGCATCCAGCCTTCAAACGCTACCCGATCGAGTAAATTCACAGCGTCGTCGCACCACACGGTGCGGCGACCAGCTCGCCCTCCAGATAAACGCGATCCTTGCCATTACGCTTGGCGCTGTACAAATTCCTGTCGGCGCTCTTGAGCACCACCGACAGCTCCGCCCCCGCTGAAAACCGCGCCATGCCCGCACTGCAGGTGTAGTTGTGCGGCGCGGCGACACTACGCCGGATCGCTTGCAACAGGTCCAGGGCAAAGTCGCAGGCCAGCGCCGAGTCATCGCCCAGCCACAGCACGCCGAACTCCTCGCCGCCGATCCGGCCGAAACTGTGGCTGCCCTGGGCATTTCTCAGGCAGGTGGCCATGGCACACAGGATCTTGTCGCCGACATCGTGGCCGTAAAGGTCATTCTTGGACTTGAAACTGTCGATATCCAGCATCAGGAAGTAGCCGCTTTGCCCCTCGGCGATCAGGTTGTCGAAGCATTGCATGAACGCGCGGCGGTTGAGGATGGAGGTCAGATAGTCGGTCTCCGCCATCACGCGGAACTCACTTTCCACCAGCAGTACCGAACGCAAGGTCTTCAAATAGGAAAAGCTCAAGACAAAGCCGATCGACACCGACGACAGGCAAAACATCCACAGGTAGGTCTGCGTTTGAGCGTAGTTATCGGTCTGCATCAACGGCCACAGGATCAGCCACACCAATGCCGTGCAGACCAGATAGTCGCGAACACTGATAAACAGGATGGCGCTGCTGATGACCAGTGTGACCGCCAGCGGCAGCACAAAAATACGCAACGCTTCCTGAGCCTCGATGACATAGGCAAAACCTGCCGACAGCACCACCACGTAGACAATGCCCAGCGCCCGCCACAGGTGAAAGTTCTCGACCACATTATGAAGCCGGCACACCACCAGCAGGCAGATACTGATCAACAAGGTGATACCGTCGAACTCAATGCCCGGATGAATCAGCAACTGGCCCACCCAGGCCACAATCCCTATCCCTTCGGCCCAGGTGACCGCCGGCGAGAGCAACCGGCGCATTCTGGGTCTCAACTTCAAGTGAGCAGGCATCTTTTAGGCTCCCATCTCAACGGCATGCACGCTCACCGCAAATGAAAACGCCATAAACCGCCGGACCAGGCTGGCAAATCGCGGCAGCACTTCCAATCGGGTCTTGGAGTGGACTTTGAAGTAGCCCTTTTCGACCCCCTCCTGAACCACTCGGATGACGTGGGTTTTCGATACTGAAAGTTGTTTGGCCAAGGCCAGGTAGGAAGACGAACGAAAGCGCGCCCGTTGATTGTCCGGCGCAAACGCATCGTTGTAGATGGCGAGCATCAACATATGCCCGGCATCTCGCTTGACCAGCCAGTAACACTCGGGCAGCAACACATCGACGGTCAGGTCGGCGGCCAGGATGACACCAAAGCCTTTGAAATAGGTCGCCAGGAACTGCTGGTCATCCAGCGCATGCATGCGCTGCAAGGTGGCGCGATCCGGGCACATCCGGGTCAATGAGTGGGTAATCGACGCCAGCATCAGACGCACTTCGCGACAGGCTTCCTCCGACGGTGAATACACCCGGAAACGGCTGTCTTCCGGGTGTGGCGCGACTTCCATGAAACCCAAGGCACGTAGTAACGAAAAGATCGACTCCAGGCTGTTTCGCGAGCAGTACCCGCGCGCCACACAAAAGGTTTTGACCTCGGACAGTAACGGTGTCGGCTTGCGGAAGTATTCACTCAACAACGCAAACGACACCATCAAACGGCTGTATTTGAGTGCGCTCTTGTAGAAAAACGGCCGTCTTGAATAGGGGCCCAACTGCACCGTGTAGTGGGCCCGGATGGAACGTTCAAAATCCACATGGCGTTCGAGCTCCTGCGCCGTGTGACATATAGCCAACTTCAACGAACTGACGTGCATGAATGAGCCCTGACCAACCAACTGTCTTCCACTGATCTCGGCCACAGAAGTTTCCGTGACCCGGTCCCACAACAAATCACGTCGCAAAACTTCAGGTAATGGCGCTTTGCCTGATGGCGCAATGTACAGCGATTGGCCGACCACACATCATCAATACCAAAGTTGTTCCAAGGCGCTGATTGCGCACAATCCAGAGAACTCTTGTGACACTTCCCCCGTATTTACGCCTTGCACTTATTGAATAACTCCATTCACGCATTGGTCAGCGAACCTTTCCCAGACTGCGCACGTCCGAATCAGAGCACTGTTACCAACCGTTCCCTGCGAGGTCTTGATTTGAAAGCCGCGATCCTCAAGAAATACCGTCTGATCATCAAAACCATGGGTTATGTGGGCTGGTCGCTGTTCTGGCTGCTGTTGTGGGATATCGCCGTCACGGTGGATTTCATGCTGTTTCTCAATGCCAAGATCAACCTGCCGCTGATGCCCCTGACTCTGCTGGGTTCGGCCCTGGTGGTATTGATCAGCTTTCGTAACAGCAGCGCCTATAACCGTTGGTGGGAAGCGCGCACGCTGTGGGGGGCGATGGTCAACAACTCGCGCAGCTACGCCCGCCAGGTGTTGACCTTGCTCGATGATGTCCAGGGCGAGGTGAACCCGATCAAATCAACCCTGTTGCGTCGCCACGTCGCCTACGTGAACTGCCTGGCGGCGCATCTCAGGGGCCGCCCCTGCCCTGATGAGGTGCGCGCGTTTATTCCCGCGGACGAGTTCGCGCGCAACGGCGCCACCAATAATTTTGCCAATGACCTGCTCACCGGTTCGGCGACCTTGCTGGCCCGGGAATACCAGGCCGGGCGCCTGGACAGCATTCGCCTGGCGCGATTGGAGTCGACGCTGGTGGATTTATCCAACAGCCAGGGCGGCATGGAGCGGATTGCAAATACGCCGCTGCCCTACCCCTACGTGTATTTTCCCCGGTTGTTCATTTCGCTGTTTTGCCTGATCGTGCCGGTGGGCCTGGTGGAATCCCTGGGCTGGTTCACACCCTTGGCCTCAACGGTGGTGGGCTTCATGCTGCTGGCGATCGAACGCATCGGCACCGACCTGCAAAGCCCGTTTCGCTCCAGCGAACACCAGATACAGATGGAAAACATCTGCGAGACCATCGAGAAGAACCTGCAGTCCATGCAGCGGGATGCCCTGGCTTGACGCCGGGCATCATCGCCGAGCCGGTAACAGACTATTACCGAGCATAATGTACTAACTGGTTACTTATATTGCTAAAATCGCGCCTTCGCCTCTCACCTTCGAGCATTTATCGATATGAAACGAGCATCGCGCGCCACCGGCGCCTCTAGATTTCTCCTGCTGGGCCTGGGCGTCATCATCGCCCTGCTCGGCGTGGCGCTGGCCGTGGGCGGCGCCAAACTGGTGAGCCTTGGCGGCTCCTGGTACTTCCTGATCGGCGGCCTGGCGATGGCGGTGTCCGGGCTGTTGATTGCCCAGCGCAAACCGGCGGGCGCCTGGTTGTTCGCGACGTTCCTGGTAGGGACCGCCGTGTGGGCGATTGCGGATGTGGGCCTGGTGTTCTGGCCGATGTTCTCGCGACTGTTCATGTTCGCGGTGATCGGCGTGGTCGTGGCGCTGGTGTACCCGCTGCTGGTCAACCGGCCGGCACGGGGCGCCTATGCGATTGCCGCCGTGTTGGCGGTGGGCGTGGCGGTCGCGGCAGGCAATATGTTTGTCGCCCACCCAAGCGTCGCGTCGACCGGTCAAGGCCCTGGCATCACGCCGGTCGCTGCGGCCGACGCGCAAAAAGACTGGGCTCACTACGGCAATACCGAAGGCGGCAGCCGCTTTGCCGCACTGGACCAGATCAACCGCGACACCGTCAATAAGCTCAAGGTGGCCTGGACCTACCACACCGGCGACGTGGCGATCAGCGACGGCAACGGTGCCGAAGACCAACTGACACCGTTGCAGATCGGCAATAAGGTGTTTATCTGCACCCCCCACAACAACCTGATTGCGCTGGATGCCGACACCGGCAAAGAGCTGTGGAAGAACGAGATCAACGCCAAGTCGGCGGTGTGGCAGCGCTGCCGTGGCATGGCGTATTTCGACGCCACCGCGCCGATTGCCCAACCGACGCAGCCCAACAGCTCGCCGATTCTCGCCGCCAGCGTACCGGCCGGTGCGCAATGCCAGCGTCGCCTGCTGACCAACACCATTGATGCGCGCCTGATCGCCGTGGATGCCGACACCGGTAAATTCTGCGAAGACTTCGGCACCCATGGCCAGGTGGACTTGAAAGCCGGCCTGGGCGATGTACCGGACAGCTACTACCAATTGTCCTCGGCGCCCTTGATGGCCGGCACCACCGTGGTGGTCGGCGGACGCGTGGCGGATAACGTGCAGACCGACATGCCCGGCGGCGTGATCCGGGGTTTCGACGTAATCAGCGGCAAAATGCGCTGGGCCTTCGACCCGGGCAACCCCGCCGACAAACAAGCCCCCGCAGCCGGCAGCACGTATGTGCGCAGTACGCCGAACAGTTGGGCACCGATGTCCTATGACCCGTTGATGAACACCGTGTTCTTGCCGATGGGCAGTTCCTCCACCGATATCTATGGCGTGGAACGCACCCAGCTCAACCACAAGTACGGCGCCTCGGTGTTGGCGCTGGATGCTTCCACCGGCAGCGAAAAATGGGTCTACCAGACCGTCCACAACGACCTGTGGGACTTCGACCTGCCGATGCAGCCGAGCCTGATCGACTTCACCCCGCCGGGTAGCGACAAAGCCGTACCCGCCGTGGTGATCGGCACCAAGGCCGGGCAGATCTATGTGCTCGACCGTGCCACCGGCAAGCCGCTGACCGACGTCAAGGAAGTGCCCGTCAAGGCGGCGAACATCCCCAACGAGCCTTACTCGCTGACCCAGCCCAAATCGGTAGGCATGCCGCAGATCGGCGCGCAAACCCTGACCGAGGCGGACATGTGGGGTGCCACGCCGTACGACCAGTTGCTGTGCCGCATCGACTTCAAGGGCATGCGCTACGACGGCCTGTACACCGCGCCGGGCACCGATAAATCGCTGAGCTTCCCAGGTTCCCTGGGCGGCATGAACTGGGGCAGTATTTCCACCGACCCGGTGCACGGCTTTATCTTCGTCAACGACATGCGCCTGGGCCTGTGGATCCAGATGATCCCCTCGCAGAACAAGGCCCAGGCCTCGTCCGGCGGTGAAGCACTCAACACCGGCATGGGCGCCGTACCGCTCAAGGGCACACCGTATGCGGTGAACAAAAACCGCTTCCTGTCGGTGGCCGGTATTCCGTGCCAGGCGCCGCCGTTCGGCACCCTGACCGCGACCGACATGAAAACCCAGAAAGTCGCCTGGCAAGTGCCGGTCGGCACCGTGGAAGACACCGGCCCGCTGGGTATCCGCATGCACCTGCCGATCAAGATCGGCCTGCCGACCCTTGGCGGTACGCTGTCGACCCAGGGTGGCCTGATCTTTATCGCCGGCACCCAGGACTTCTACCTGCGCGCCTTCAACAGCGGCAACGGTGAAGAAATCTGGAAAGCCCGCCTGCCCGTCGGCAGCCAGGGCGGCCCGATGACCTACGTCTCGCCGAAAACCGGCAAGCAGTACGTGGTCATCACCGCAGGTGGCGCACGCCAGTCCACCGACCGTGGCGACTACGTGATCGCCTACGCCCTGCCATAAAAACCCTGTGTTTGCGCGGTGCTTCGGCACCGCGCCGTCTATTTGGAAGAACCTGCATGTTCCCCGTTTCTCCTACGTCCATTGGGCGCCTGTTGCTGGGCCTGGCCTTTGGCGCCGCGCTGCCCGCACAAGCCGACGACACCACCTTGACCGGCGACTGGGGCGGCCTGCGCCGTGAACTCGACGAGCAAGGCATTCGCTTCACCGGCGACTACAGCGGCGAGACCGCCTACAACGCCGACGGCGGCCAACACCGTGCGGCACGCTACTCGCAGAACATCAAGCTCGGCGTGCAGTTCGACCTGGGCAAGCTCTACGGCTTCAACCATGGCGACCGCATCCAGGTCACGATCAATGACCGTCGTGGCAACAGCGCCTCCGAGGATCTGGTGGGTAACCGCCTGCCGATCCAGGAAAACTATGGCGGCCTCTACACCCGCCTCACCGAACTGAGCTACGAACGCACGCTGTTCACCCCAGCGCTTAACGTCAAGCTGGGCTACATGGCCATGGGCAATGACCTCGGCGGCCTGGACAGCGGCATCCTCTGCAACTTCATGAACGCCGGTTTCTGCGGGCATCCGCTGAACATGTCCGGCGGCAGCGGCTGGACCAACTACCCGAATGCGCGCCTGGGTGCCCGCGTGAAATACGATTTTTCACCGTCCTGGCAACTGCGCGTCGCAGCCTTCAACGTCGACCCCGAGAGCAACGGTAACTCCAGCCGCGCCTGGCGCCTGGACCCGAAACACACCACCGGCACCGTGGTGCCGATCGAACTGGTGTACAAACACGCAGGCCCGCTGCCCGGTGAGTACAAGCTGGGTTATTACTACGACAGCTCCAACGTCAAGCGCATCGGCAGCAATAAAGAGGTCAACGGGCGTGGCGGCCATTACCTGCTGATCGACCAGGCGGTGTGGGCCTCCGAGGCCTCCGCCGGGCGCACGCTGCATGCTTTCGGTCAGTACTCGGCAGCCAGTGAAGCAGCGTCGCCGTTCAGCAAGTGGTACGGCGCAGGATTGGTGCTGTACAAGCCCTTCGAAGGTCGGCCACGCGATACCGTCGCCCTGGGTTACGGCCGTGCGGTGCCGAACCCTCGCAGCCGTGACGTACAGGAACTGGCGGCCTTCAAGGCGGGGACCGAGTATCCCGACCTGAACAATGCCGAGCAGTTGATCGAACTCAGCTATGGCTACCAGGCCACGCCCTGGCTGACCCTGCGCCCGGATGTGCAATACATCATCGAGCCGGGCGCGTTTTCGGGTGAGAACATCGATAACGCGCTGGTCGTGGGGTTGCAGGTCAAAGCCGTGTTCTAGGCCGCGCCCTGCTGATATTCGCGTGGCGTGCAGCCGAACTCCCGGCGAAACACCGTGTGCAGGTACTGCGCCGATTTGAAGCCGCAGCGCGCGGCAACCTCGGCAATCGCCACGCGGTGGTTCTCCAGGCCCTTGGCGGCGGCCGCCAGTTTGAAGCGCAGGATCTCGTCGTGCACGCTGCAGCCACGTTCCTTGCGAAAGTGCGACTCCAGGGATGAGCGTGATACGCCCACATAGGCCGCCACCTGGGCGGTCTTGATACCCTGGCATGCGTATTGGCGGATAAACAGCAACGCCTGCATCACGTAGGGGTTGCCCAAGGGTTGGTGCAGGCTGGAGGCTTGCACGTTGATCGCCTCCGGCGGCACCAGGATCTGCGTACCGGCGCAGGGTTTGCCGTGCAGCATCTGGTGCAACAGGGCGGCGGCGGTACGGCCCATGGTCTCGGTGCCCTGGATCACCGAACTCAACGGCACCCGCGTGAGGGTGCGGGTCAACGGGTCGTTGTCGATGCCGATCAACGCCACTTCTTCCGGCACGGCGATCCCGGCCGTCAGGCAGGCTTGCAGCAGTTGCCGGGCACGGGCGTCGGTGACGGCGATGATGCCGATGGGTTTGGGCAGGCTTTCCAGCCAGGCAATCTGCTGCTCCACCGCGCTGTCCCACAGCGGTGCGCTGGTGCCCAGGCCGCGATAGATCTCCACCGGCACACCATCACGCGTCAGCAGGCTGCGAAAGGCCTTTTCGCGCTCCTGCGCCCAGCGGTTGGCCTGGGCCGGCGGCAAGCTGAAACAGGCAAACCGGGTCAACCCCGCCTCGATCAAATGTTCATACGCCAGCTTCATCAGGCCATGATTGTCGGTGGCCACATAGGGAATGCCCTTGGGGTAGGCACGCACATCCTCGTAGGAGCCGCCCACCGCCACCACCGGCAAGCGGCTCCCGGCCAGCGCTTCGCCGATCAGCGGGTCGTCGAAATCCGCAATGATGCCGTCGCCCTGCCAATGCTCGATGCCTTTGAGGCGGCACAGGAAATCTTCCTCCAGAAACAGATCCCACGACGCACGGGTACTGCTCAGGTAGTTGCCGATGCCGGCGATGATGCCGCGATCGTAGATTTTGCTGCCGTTGAACAACAGGGCGATACGGTGAACGGGCGGTAGGGTTTTCATTGTTTTTGTCCTGAGGCCAGTCGCCACAGACTAAACCCCGCCACTCAAAATCGCACCCTCCCTTGGTGATTTTCATAATCGGCGGGCCCAACGCCGTTGCTAGTATCCAGACACCGCCAAGAACAATAAGGAAAACGCCATGCAGTATTTCCCTGGTGTCGAGAAGGTCCGCTTCGAAGGCCCCGACAGCGACGCGCCCCTCGCCTTCCGCCACTATGACGCCAACAAACTGATCCTCGGCAAACCCATGCGCGAGCACTTGCGCATGGCCGTTTGTTATTGGCACACCTTTGTGTGGCCGGGCTCGGACGTGTTCGGCCAGGGCACCTTCAAGCGACCGTGGCAGCGCAGTGGCGAGCCGATGGAGCTGGCGATCGGCAAGGCGCAGGCCGCCTTTGAGTTCTTCTCCAAACTGGGCATCGATTACTACAGCTTTCACGACACGGACGTCGCCCCCGAAGGCAGCTCGCTCAAGGAATATCGCCATAACTTTGCGCAGATGGTCGATCACCTGGAGCGTCATCAGGAACAGTCCGGCATCCAGCTGTTATGGGGCACCGCCAACTGCTTCAGCAACCCGCGTTTTGCCGCCGGCGCCGCCAGCAACCCGGACCCGGAGGTGTTTGCCTATGCGGCCGCCCAGGTGTGCAGTGCGATGAACGCCACCTTGCGGCTCAAGGGCTCCAACTACGTGCTGTGGGGCGGTCGCGAGGGCTATGAAACCCTGCTCAACACCGACCTCAAGCGCGAGCGCGAGCAGCTCGGCCGGTTTATGCGCATGGTGGTGGAGCACAAGTACAAGATCGGCTTCAAGGGCGACCTGCTGATCGAGCCCAAGCCCCAGGAGCCGACCAAGCACCAGTACGATTACGACAGCGCCACGGTGTTCGGCTTCCTGCATGAGTACGGCCTGGAACAGGAAATCAAGGTAAACATCGAGGCCAACCACGCGACCCTGGCCGGGCACAGTTTTCAGCATGAGATCGCCACCGCCGTGTCCCTTGGCATTTTCGGCAGCATCGATGCCAACCGTGGCGACCCGCAGAACGGCTGGGACACCGACCAGTTCCCCAACAGCGTCGAGGAAATGACCCTCGCCACTTATGAAATCCTCAAGGCCGGTGGTTTCAAGAATGGCGGCTACAATTTCGACTCCAAGGTCCGTCGCCAAAGCCTGGACGAAGTCGATCTGTTCCACGGGCACGTGGCCGCCATGGATGTCTTGGCCCTGGCATTGGAACGCGCAGCCGCCATGGTGCAGAACGACCGCTTGCAACAATTCAAGGACCAGCGTTATGCCGGTTGGCGGCAGCCGCTGGGCCAGGCCGTACTGGCCGGCGAGTACAGCCTGGAGTCCCTGGCCGAGCATGCATTTGCCCATGAGCTGAACCCGCAGGCCGTGAGCGGGCGACAGGAAATGCTCGAAGGTGTCGTGAACCGCTTTATCTACAGCTGATTGTAGTGAGCGGGCTTGCCCCGCGCTGGGTGGCGCAGCCGCCCCAAACAGGGACGCTACGCTATGTCAGGAAGACCGCGGTGCCTGGGTTTGGGGCGGCTGCGCCACCCAGCGCGGGGCGAGCCCGCTCACTACAGAGTCTTACTACAACAATAAAAGGACGCACCACTATGAAGTCATTCAAACGCACTCTTCTTGCCTCTGCCCTGGCTTTGCTCGCCCTGCCGGCGATGGCTGATTCCGCTCACCCGAAAATCGGCTTTTCCATCGACGACCTGCGCCTGGAACGCTGGTCCCGCGACCGCGACTACTTTGTGGCGGCAGCCGAAAAGCTGGATGCCAAAGTGTTTGTACAGTCGGCCGACGCCAACGAGCAGAAGCAGATTTCCCAGATCGAAAACCTGATCTCCCGTGGTGTCGATGTGATCGTCATCGTGCCGTTCAACGCGACCGTACTCACCAACGCCGTCGCCGAAGCCAAGAAGGCCGGGATCAAGGTGGTGTCCTATGATCGCCTGATCCTCAATGCCGATATCGACGCGTACATCTCCTTCGATAACGAAAAAGTCGGCGAGATGCAGGCCAGCGGTGTGCTGCAAGCGGCGCCCAAGGGCAATTACTTCCTGCTCGGCGGCGCCCCCACCGACAACAACGCCAAGGTCCTGCGCGAAGGCCAGATGAAGGTGCTGCAACCGGCCATCGACAAGGGTGATATCAAAATTGTCGGCCAACAGTGGGTCAAGGAATGGAACCCTACCGAGGCCCTCAGCATCGTCGAAAACGCCCTGACGCGTAACGACAACAAGATCGACGCCATCGTCGCTTCCAACGACGCCACCGCCGGCGGTGCGATCCAGGCCCTGGCCGCACAGAAGCTGGCCGGCAAGGTGCCGATCTCGGGGCAGGATGCTGACCTGGCCGCCGTGAAGCGCGTGCTCGACGGCACCCAGACCATGACCGTGTACAAGCCGCTCAAGCTGATCGCCACCGAGGCGGCCAAGCTCTCGGTACAACTGGCGCGCAATGAAAAACCTAGCTACAGCTCGCAATACGACAACGGCAGCAAAAAGGTCGACACCATCCTGCTCACGCCCACCCCGCTGACCAAAGCCAATATCGACCTGTTGGAGAAGGACGGGTTCTATACCAAGGCACAGATTGCCGGGCAATGATGGTCATGTCCGACTACCTGTTGCAAATGCGAGGCATCGTTAAGACCTTTGGCGGTGTGCCCGCCCTGAACGGTATCGATATCAACGTGCGGTCGGGGGAATGTGTCGGCCTGTGCGGTGAGAACGGCGCCGGTAAATCCACCTTGATGAAGGTGCTGTCGGCGGTCTATCCGCACGGCACCTGGGAGGGTGAAATCCTCTGGGATGGGCAACCGCTCAAGGCCCAGTCCATCAGCGAAACCGAGGCTGCCGGCATCGTCATCATTCACCAGGAGCTGACCCTGGTGCCTGACCTGTCGGTGGCTGAGAACATCTTCATGGGCCACGAGCTGACTTTGCCCGGCGGGCGCATGAACTACCCGGCCATGCTCCACCGCGCCGAAGCCTTGATGCGCGAGCTCAAGGTGCCGGACATGAACGTGGCGTTGCCGGTGTCGCAATACGGCGGCGGTTACCAGCAACTGGTGGAAATCGCCAAGGCCCTGAACAAACAGGCACGCCTGTTGATCCTCGATGAGCCCTCCTCGGCCCTGACCCGTTCGGAAATCGAGGTACTGCTGGATATCATCCGAGACCTCAAGGCCAAGGGCGTGGCCTGCGTGTACATCTCCCACAAGCTCGATGAAGTGGCGGCGGTGTGCGACACCATTGCCGTGATCCGCGACGGCAAACACATCGCGACCACCGCCATGGCCGACATGGATATCCCGCAGATCATCACCCAGATGGTCGGCCGCGAGATGAACAACCTCTACCCCACCGAACCCCACGCGGTGGGCGAAGTGATTTTCGAAGCACGCAACGTCACCTGTTATGACGTCGACAACCCCAAGCGCAAACGCGTTGACGATATTTCCTTTGTGCTCAGGCGCGGGGAAATCCTCGGCATCGCCGGGCTGGTGGGCGCCGGACGCACAGAACTGGTATCGGCGCTGTTCGGCGCCTACCCCGGCCGCTACAGCGGCGAAGTGTGGCTGGACGGCGCGCCGGTCGACACGCGCACGCCGCTCAAGTCGATCCGCGCAGGGCTGTGCATGGTGCCCGAAGACCGCAAGCGCCAAGGCATCATTCCGGATTTCGGGGTGGGCCAGAACATCACCCTGACCGTGCTGGAAACCTACTCGCGCCTGACGCGCATCGACGCCGAAGCCGAGTTGGGCAGCATCGAGCAACAGATCGCCCGCCTGCACCTCAAGACGGCCAGCCCGTCGCTGTCGATCACCAGCCTGTCCGGTGGCAATCAGCAAAAAGCCGTGCTGGCGAAGATGTTGATGGCCAAGCCCAAGGTGCTGATCCTCGATGAACCCACACGCGGCGTGGACGTGGGCGCCAAGTACGAGATCTACAAACTGATGGGCGCACTGGCGGCCGAAGGCGTGTCGATCATCATGGTTTCCTCGGAACTGGCCGAAGTGCTGGGCGTGTCCAACCGCGTGCTGGTGATTGGCGACGGCCAACTGCGTGGCGACTTTATCAACCAAGGTCTGACCCAGGAACAGGTGCTCGCCGCCGCGCTCAGCCAAAACCATCATGATCGGAAGACCGCGTAGATGAATCAGGTCAAACACCTTTTTACCCGCTACAAAATGCTGGCCCTGGTCATCGCCGTGGCGTTTATCTGGCTGTTTTTCAGCTGGCAGACCGAAGGCGGCTTCGTGACGCCGCGCAACCTGTCGAACCTGCTGCGGCAGATGTCGATCACCGGAATCCTGGCCTGCGGCATGGTGCTGGTGATCATCAGCGGCGAGATCGATTTGTCGGTGGGCTCGTTGCTCGGGCTGCTGGGCGGGCTCGCGGCGATCCTGGACGTGGTGTACCGCATTCCGCTGCTGGCCAACCTGAGCCTGGTGGCGTTGTGCGGGCTGATGATCGGCTTGGCCAACGGCTACATGACGGCTTACCTGCGTATCCCGTCGTTTATCGTAGGTTTGGGCGGGATGCTGGCGTTTCGCGGGATTCTGCTGGGGATCACCGGCGGTACCACCATCGCACCGGTATCGCCGTCACTGGTGTACGTGGGCCAGGGCTATTTACCGCATTCGGTAGGGGTCGGCCTGGGCGTGCTGCTGTTTGCGCTGACCGTGTTCCTCACCTGGAAGCAGCGGCGCAACCGCGCCTTGCATGGCCTGGCGGCGCACTCGCGAGTGCGTGATGGGTTGCGCGTGGGGGTGATCGGCGTGGTGTTGGCCGTGTTCGTCACCACCCTCAACAGCTACGACGGCATCCCGGTGCCGGTGTTGTTATTGCTGGTGCTGCTCGGCGTGTTCAGCTACGTCACCAGCCAGACCGTGTTCGGTCGTCGCGTCTACGCGGTGGGCAGCAACATGGAAGCCACGCGCCTGTCGGGTATCAACGTACAGGCGGTGAAGCTATGGATCTTCGGCATCATGGGCGTGATGTGCGCCCTCGCCGGCCTGGTCAACACCGCCCGCCTCGCGGCCGGCTCGCCGTCGGCGGGTAACATGGGCGAACTCGACGCCATTGCTGCGTGCTTTATCGGTGGCACGTCCATGCGCGGCGGTTCGGGCACGGTGTATGGCGCGTTGCTCGGGGCGTTGGTGATTACCAGCCTGGACAACGGTATGTCGATGCTGGATGTGGACAGTTACTGGCAGATGATTGTGAAGGGCAGCATTCTGGTGCTGGCGGTGTGGGTGGATGTGAGTACGCGGGCTGGGCGGCGCTGAACCCGCCCTGACATTCCCACGGGATGTGGGAATGATCAGGGCTATGCGTCCGTGCCGAAAGCCTATGACGTCAATAAATCTGGGCGCCATTGTAGATATTGTAGAGATGGTCAGGGACCTCGGAAGGCGACGAAAAATAGACGAACAACTTTCCACCGTGTTCCTGGACAGCCAATACTTTGACGGGTTGGCCCGCGCCGATCGCGACATGATCCTTCAAGAAACTGGTTGATACGTTCTTCTTCGGTATGGACTCATCAAAGACATAGACGACCTGCTGAGTCCCCTGCCCCTGACCTTTTGCCACGCCTTTCGCCCAGCCTTCCCACTCCACTGAATTGTGCACGGTCGCCGAGGCGGACTGTACGCCAGGATCCTGGAAGACTTTGCCTACGCCATTTTTAAGCCGATTTGCACCCTCTGGGGTGACGAACGCCGAACGATACGCCTTGCCCTCATAGGGCTTTAATTGATCAAACTCACGCAAAAACGCTTCAAGTTCCGGCGTACGCCGATTCGCACGCAGGGGCTGATTGACGAAGTCTGAGCCTGCGCGAGTATAAGTACCCACATGCTCAAAATCATCAGCATTACTTTCTCCGACAAGTTTAGTCAGGGTCTTGGTGAACTCGTCCTTCTGCTGCTCGGAGAGCGCGCCCCCTGACTGCTTGTGTTTTTCCACAACGCCAGCCAGTTCCTTACGAGCATCTCTATATTTTTGCGAAAAAACCTCTGATATTTTCCCGCCGCCCTCGACGCCTCTTCTCTTCCAGACACCTGCGTCATCAGGCTTGGCAATTTTTCCGCTACTGACTAACTGCGTAGGGTCATCCGGTTTGGCGATGCGTAACACATAGTGGACGCCATCGCCGGCATCAGGTTTTTCGGAAACAAAATACTTCACACCATTCAGCTCAATCGGCCTGATACCCGGTTGACTGCGGGGCAACGGCACGGCGGCAGCCTTGAACTGCTCAATGCCCTGAGAGGCTTTTTTGGAAGCATTGGGTGCCCATTTCAAACCCTGTACGCCGCCTTCCCATTTAACCCCGGCAACCCCAGGCTTTAAGCTGTAACTCGCAAAATTTACCGACGGTTTCAAAAACTTCGGGATGATGGGTTTGATCGATCGGATAACCCCCCTCGTCAAGCCAGCGGCGGCTTGTTCAACAGGCGTAAACAGTGAAAGCAGATCAATCCATATTTGCGCGATGCCTTCGAGTGGGCGGCCGGCAACTATTGCCTCGACACCGTGCCAAAAAGGCACGAAACCTTTAAGGATTTCACGACGCTTCTCCCTGTCGGCCTTGAATGTCTGATAGTTTTCTCTGTCCTCTTTCTCGGCTTCAGTCACGCGCTCCGGATCCTCTTTTGCCCTCTCCAGCAAATCCAGATCCTTCATAAAAAACAGTTTTTCGGACACCGTCGTGCCGATCTGGCCGGTTCGCTCCACGAACTTTGCCTGATAGGTTGGCTTTCCGGCGCTGCCTTGCGCAGAGGCCGGAAAGGTCGCCAGCGGTTCCAACGTATAAAGCTGGGCGGAAAACGGCGTATTGTCCGATCGGGCGCCCACTGGCTGATCAGCTTTCGCCTCATAACGCTGCCCTTGAATGCTGGGTTTTGGCCACGCGGTGAATGCGTTCGCATAACTGCCGTCGGGTAAACGTTGTTTTCCGATGACACTGTGGCCCTGAAATACACCGACGTAATCGTCCCGCTTAACCACGGTCCCCCGTTCAGGGTTGACTTCATAGACCGTCGTCTTTCCTTCGTGAACCGCTTTAATCAAGAACGTAGTGCGCTCGGGCTCGCCGCCCTCTCCGGGTGACTTCATCGCATACACACCGACGTCACCGTGCGCTATGGCGATTTGATCCGCCGGGGGCAGCGTTGAGAGAGCGTATTGGATTATCGTGCCGTAGGCGGCTTTCTTGTTCGCCAGATCGGCTTTGAAGTCTTCGCCGAATTTTTGGTCATCGTAGATAGCCACCGGGTATTTTTTATTATCCGGATCGGCATGGCCTTTGATGGGCGATACCTGTTGCGTCCCAAGGAAATAATCCTTCCTCATTGGCATGGGGCTAGAGAGGCTAGCGATGGCACCCGCCATCTTTTCAAGATGCTGATCCAATGCGGCAAGGGCTTTTTGAATGTCCGCCTGCGAAAATTCGGTTTTATCTTCAAGAATGCCGTTGGCAACGGCCCACTCCAGCGCGGGGCCAATGCGCGTCGACGCAATCAATAGCGCCTGTTCGGGTGTCACCGCCATAGCATTCATTTTGCCGGGCAAGGCGATCAGTTCATCCTGGGTCATCCGCTTCGAAGAGCCCGGCTCGATGGCTTCGGCCAGGTTGACACCGTGCTGATAACTCACCCAACTCACAGAGCTTTTGCTGAGTTCCGATGGCGCATTATTTTTGCCCACATGGACCGATGAGCCGCCAGTGACCTGAGGCGGGCTGGCGGCTGAGGGGCCTGATGCGGATTTGGGCGCCTCACTGTTGCCCGCTGCGTCAGAACCCGAAGATCGTTTGGTACGACTGCCCGTTGTTTCTGCGCCCCCTTCAGGGTTTCTGGCCCAATGGTGATCAGTAGGAAATGCAAGAATATTGGTGGTCATTATTCATCATCATGCGAGTGGAATGTTCTCTCGACCACGGTAGGAAACACGGCGGTAGATTTGTCCACCCTGTGTGGTACTGAGGTAAGAAATTGTTCCATTGCACGATGGGTTGCCTGAATGCGATCAAACTTGTGGGAGGGGGCTTGCTCCCGATAGGCCGCGCAGCGGCCTCAAAAATGGGCCTGCTACGCAGTCCATCGGGGGCAAGCCCCCTCCCACAGTTTCCCGGCGGTGTTCTTCCGGTCGTTACTTGGACACTGGCATGGCGAATTCGGCGCCTTGTTCGATGCTCTCCGACCAGCGCTGCATGATCGACTTCTGCTTGGTGTAGAAGCGCACACCCTCGGTGCCGTAGGCATGCATGTCGCCAAACAGGCTCTTCTTCCAGCCGCCAAACCCGTGCCAGGCCATGGGCACGGGGATCGGTACGTTGATGCCGACCATGCCGACTTCGATACGCCGGGCAAACTCGCGGGCAATGTGGCCGTCGCGGGTAAAGCAGCTGACGCCGTTGCCGAACTCGTGGTCGTTGACCAGTTTGATCGCTTCGGCGAAGTCGTTGACGCGCACGCAGGCCAGTACCGGGCCGAAGATTTCTTCGCGGTAGATGCTCATGTCCCGGGTCACATGGTCGAACAGCGTGGCGCCGAGCCAGAAGCCGTGTTCCAGGCCGGCCTCGGACGGCACGTAACCCCGCCCGTCGAGCAGCAATTGCGCACCGGCTTGCACGCCCTGTTCGATGTAGCCACTGATGCGCTCCAGCGCGGCACGGGACACGATCGGGCCCATTTCGGCTTTCAAGTCCCGGCCATCGGTGATGCGCAGTTGCTTGGCCCGTTCGGTCAAGGCGGCGATGACCTTGTCACCCACATCGCCTACCAGCACGGCGACGGAGATGGCCATGCAGCGCTCGCCGGCACTGCCGTAGGCGGCGCCCATCAGTGCGTCGACGGTTTTCTCGATATCCGCGTCGGGCATCACCACCATGTGGTTTTTCGCGCCGCCCAGCCCTTGCACGCGTTTGCCGTGGCGGGCGCCGCTTTCGTAGATGTACTGGGCGATCGGCGTGGAGCCGACGAAACTCACGGCCTTGACGTCCGGGTGTTCGATCAGCGCATCCACTGCTTCCTTGTCGCCCTGCACCACGTTGAACACGCCTTTGGGCAGGCCGGCTTCGCGCAGCAGTTCGGCCATGAACAGCGAGGCGCTCGGGTCGGTCGGGCTCGGCTTGAGGATGAAGGTGTTGCCCGCCGCAATGGCGATCGGGTACATCCACATCGGCACCATTACCGGGAAATTGAACGGCGTCACGCCCGCCACCACGCCCAGAGGCTGGCGCATCGTCCAGTTGTCCATGCCACGGGACACCTGGTCGGAGTGCTCGCCCTTGAGCAGGTTGGGAATACCGCAAGCGAACTCAAGAATGTCGATACCACGGTCGACTTCACCCTGGGCATCGGTGAAGACCTTGCCATGCTCGGCGACGATGATGTGCGCCAGGTCATCCTTGCGCTCACGCAGCAGGTGCAGGAACTCGAACAACACGCGAGCACGGCGGATCGGCGGTGTGTCGGCCCAACCGGCGAACGCAGCCTGGGCAGCGGCGACGGCTTCGGACACGGTCTGGCGGCTGGCCAGGGCGACGCGGCCGGTCTTTTCGCCAGTGGCCGGGTTAAAGACGTCCTGATAGCGATCATCGCGGCTCACGCGCTGGTCGTTGATGTAGTGCTCAAGGGTGGTGGTCATGGCAGAGGCTCCCGGGTGGATGGCAATGGAAGCCACGATAGGCTTTCGCTTTGTTCCCAACCAGAGCAGAATTCAGAACTTATTGTCCATACAAGCGAACAATAGCACCATGGAAAAAGCCGAGATCGAGGGATTGTGGACCCATATTCACTGGCTGTCGGTGCTGGAGGAGCAAGGCACCTACACCGCCGCCGCGGCGCGCCTGGGCGTGAGTAAGTCCGCCGTCAGCCAGCGCATCTCGGACCTGGAGAAAGCCACCGGTACACGGTTGGTCACCCGCACCACACGCAGCGTGCGGCTGACCGATGCGGGGCAATCCTTGACCCGCGAAGTGCGCAGCGCCTATGCCCAAATCGCGCGCAGTTTCTCTTCGGTACGCGACTCGGCCGGGGAGATTCGCGGCCTGGTGCGCCTCACCGCGCCGGTGGCCTTTGCCCGGCAACAGTTGGTGCCGCATCTGTCGGAGTTCTTGCAGCTCTACCCGCAGGTGCGCATTCAACTGGATGTTTCCGATGCCTTGAGTTCGCTGGCGGCCGAGGGCTACGACCTGGCGGTGCGCCACGGTTTCCAGGTGCCGGAAACCCATGTGGCGTGGAAACTGTGCGACACCGCCTCGGTGCTGGTGGCAACCCGCGAATACTTGCAACGCCACGGCGAGCCGTGCGAACCCGGCGACCTCACTGCGCATAATTGCATGTTCTACCCACGCGGGGCCGACCAACCGGCCTGGACCTTCGAACGCCACGCCGAACGAATCACCGTGCCCATCGCCGGCAGCTTTGCCACCAACAACAGCGAAGCCCTGCGTGACTCGGCGCTCAACCACCTGGGTATCGCCCTGCTTCCGGATTTCAGTGCCCACGCCGCATTGGCCAGCGGCACGCTGGTGCAGGTGCTCAAGGGTTGGACGCTCAAAGGCGTGTTTGCCGACGAGATCTATCTGATCCGTCCTTATTCGCCCCATGTACCTAAATCGGTGAGTACGCTGGTGGGTTATTTGAAGCGTCAATTATCGGCCGGCTTTGGGTTCAGCGGCTAAGCGAGCCTCTGCGCCCCCCCTGGCCAGGCTCACCCAATCCTCTCGAATACTTGCCTGATCCTCTGAACTTGCCGACTAGCGGATAGATCCCCCTTGCGCGCTGGTCTAGAGTTCGACGATGGGCGACGTGTTGTCGCACCACTCCTATAAGAAATCAGCACCACCAACCGATGATCAGCAGGTGACCCAGCCATGGAATTACGTATAAACCAAAAGGCCTATCAGGTTGAGGCCGACGCCGACACGCCCTTATTGTGGGTTATCCGCGATGACCTGGGGCTGACCGGCACTAAATACGGTTGCGGCCTGGCCCAGTGTGGTGCCTGTTCGGTGCTGGTGGACGGCAACGTGGTGCGCTCCTGCGTGACGCCGGTGGCCGGCGTGGTGGGACGGGAGATCACCACCATCGAGGCCGTTGAAAACGATGACGTAGGCAAGCGCGTGGTCGCGGCCTGGGTCGAACATCAGGTGGCGCAGTGTGGTTACTGCCAGTCCGGGCAGGTAATGGCAGCCACGGCGCTGCTCAAGCACACCCCAGCGCCCACGCCGGCGCAGATCGACGCGGCGATGGTCAACCTGTGCCGCTGCGGCACCTATAACGCGATTCATACCGCCATGCAGGACCTGGCGAAGGAGGTCGTCTGATGAATACCTCCGACAAAAACCTCGACCTGCCCCTGGGCGATCCGGTCAACCTGTCCCGCCGTCGCTTCCTTGCCGGCACCGCCGTGGGCGCGCTGGTCATTGGCTTTGGCCTGCCGCTGAGTTCGCCCAGGGCATTGGCAGCCACAGCCAACGCCGCAGAACGGGGTACCCAGGTGCCGGCGTTCCTGGAAATCCGCCCGGACGGCAGCATTCACCTGCGCAGCCCATTCATGGAAGGCGGCCAAGGCACCCACACCGCCATGGCGCAGATTGTCGGCGAAGAGCTGGATGCCGACCCCGCCACCTTTATCGTCGAGGCTGCGCCGCCCGGTGAAGCCTACGTGGTGATGGAAAACGGCATGCGCATCACCGGCGGCAGTATGTCGGTGCGGATGAGCTACCCGACCATGCGCCGCCTCGGCGCCCTGGCCCGCGCCATGCTGCTGCAGGCCGGTGCCGAACAGCTCGGCGTGCCCGTGGCCCAATTGACCACGCAACCCGGCCGCGTCGTGCATACCGCCTCCGGCCGCTCGGTGGGCTATGGCGAACTGGCCGGTCGCGCGCTGGACATGCCGGTGCCCGATCCGGCAACGATCACCCTGCGTGATCCGAGCCAGTTCCGCTGGATCGGCAAGCCGGTCAAACGCCTGGATGCCTACGACAAGTCCACCGGCAAGGCGCAATACAGCATCGACCTCAAGGTCGACAACATGCTCCACGCTGCCGTGCAACATGCGCCGCGCCTGGGCATGACCGTCGGTAGCCTGCGCAACCAGGCGCAGGTCGAAGCCATGAAGGGGGTACACTCGGTCCATCAACTGCCCGGCGCAGTGGCCGTGGTTGCCGAACGCTGGTGGCATGCCAAGCGTGCCGTCGAGGCGATCCAGGTGGACTGGCTGGAAGCGCCCGCCGACTCGCCGCTGCGGGTCATGCCTGCGGATTTTTCCAGCGACAAGCACCGCGACTTCCTCGCCGCCCAGCAGGGGCCGGCCCGTGACGACGAAAAGGAAGGCGATGTAGCCGGCACGCTGGCGAATGCCAAAACCAAGGTCGAAGCCACCTACCACAACCAATACCTGAACCACGCCCAACTGGAGCCACCGTCGGCCCTGGCACGCTTCAACCCCGACGGCACGCTGGAGGTCTGGCTGCCCAACCAGGCGCCGGACATGTTCCGCGCCGATATCGCCAAGCGCACCGGGCTCGACTCCGCGAAGATCACCCTGCACTCGCCGTTGCTCGGTGGTTTTTTCGGCCGGCATTTCCTGTATGACTCGGCCAACCCGTATCCGCAGGCCATTGCCTTGGCCAAGGCAGTCGGTCGCCCGGTCAAGTTGATCTGGAGCCGTGAAGAAGAGTTCCTGCGTGACGTGCTGCGCCCGGTCGCCGTGGTCAAGTTCCGCGCTGCGCTGGACGACAAGGGCCTGCCGGTCGCCCTCGAGGCGGTCAGCGCCACCGAAGGCCCGACCGAAGCCCTTGCCGGCAAACAGGGCGATAAAATCGACCCCACGGCCCTTGAAGGGCTGTCGGGCAAGGCTTACGCGATCCCGAACAAACGCATCGCGCAGATCTACGTCAAAGGCGCGCCCATGCTCGGCTACTGGCGTTCGGTGGGCAATTCGCTCAACGACTTCTTCTACGAGGCGTTCCTTGACGAACTGGCCGACAAAGGCGGCCACGACCCCTACGAGTTGCGCCTGCACCTGTTGCGCGACAACAAGCGGCTGACCACCCTGCTGCAAGCGGCGGCGGAACTGTCCGGCGGCTGGAAGCGCGGGCCGTACACCGCAGAAGATGGCAGCCGACGCGCCCGGGGCATCGCCATGGCCTCGCCGTTCGGCTCCCAGGCGGCGGTAGTCGCCGAAGTGTCGATTGAAAATGGCCAGGTCAAGGTGCATCACATCTGGGAAGCGATCGACCCGGGCAGCATCGTCAACCCGGCGATTGTCGAGGCGCAGGTGCATGGCGCCGTGGCGTTGGGCTTGTCGCAGACCTTGGTGGAAGAGTCGGTGTGGGTAGACGGCAAACCCCGGGCGCGCAATTACGACCTGTACCCGATCCTGCCGCCTTCGCGCATGGCGCAGGTGCACGTGAAGATCGTCGAGAGTGGCGAAAAAATGGGTGGTATCGGTGAACCGCCGCTGCCTGCAGTGGCGCCCGCCGTGGCCAATGCGGTGGCGCATCTGACCGGCCAGCGCATCCGCAGCCTGCCATTGAGCCGATATACGTTCGCCTAACCGACAGGAACCGCCCATGAACAACCCACGATTCGCAAGAACCGCAGGCTGGCTGGTGCTGGCCGGCCTGGTCGCGGCCGGCGCGCTGGCCTGGTATGTCACACGCCAGCCCGCCACGCCTTTCGAGCAGGAACAGACCTTTGACCCGGGCCTGGTCAGCCGCGGCGAGTATGTCGCCCGCGTCAGTGACTGCGTGGCCTGCCACAGCCTGCCGGGCAAGGCACCGTTCGCCGGTGGCCTGGAGATGGCCACGCCGTTGGGGGCGATTCATGCCACCAACATCACGCCCGACAAGGGCGCCGGTATCGGCGCCTACACCCTGGCCGACTTTGACCGTGCGGTGCGCCACGGCGTGGCACCCGGCGGGCGACGGCTTTACCCGGCCATGCCCTACCCGTCCTACGTCAAGCTCAGCGATGACGACATGCGTGCGCTGTACGCGTTTTTCATGAAGGGCGTGCAGCCTTCCAACCAACCCAATATCCCCAGTGATATTCCCTGGCCGTTGAATATGCGCTGGCCCATTGCACTCTGGAACGGCCTGTTTGCCCCCCGCGCTCCCTACGCGGCCAAACCCGGCCAGGATGCGCAATGGAATCGCGGCGCCTATATCGTCCAGGGGCCCGGCCACTGCGGCAGTTGCCACACACCACGCGGCCTGGCCTTCAATGAAAAAGCCCTGGATGAGTCCGGCACCCCGTTCCTCGCCGGCGCCCTGCTTGACGGCTGGTATGCACCCAGCCTGCGCCAGGACCCCAACACCGGGTTGGGCCGCTGGAGCGAGCCTGAGATCGTGCAGTTCCTCAAGACCGGTCGCAACCGGCATGCCGTGGTCTATGGCTCGATGACCGAGGCGTTCAATAACTCCACCCAGTTCATGAACGACGAGGACCTGACAGCCATCGCCCATTACCTCAAGTCACTGCCCGGCGACCCGCAGCGTGACGGCACGCCCTGGCAATACCAGAACGCCGCCGTCGACACCCGCCCCGGCGCCCACACCTACGCCACCCGCTGCGCGTCCTGCCACGGCGCGGACGGCAAGGGCCAGCCCGAGTGGATGCCGCCCCTGGCCGGTGCTACCTCGGCGTTGGCGACGGAAAGTGCCTCAGCGATCAACATCACCCTCAACGGCTCACAACGGGTCGTGACCGCCGGCATGCCGGACGCGTACCGCATGCCGGCGTTTCGTAAGCAGTTGTCGGACGCAGAAATCGCCGAAGTGCTGAGTTACGTGCGCAGTACCTGGGGCAACCATGGCGGCGCGGTTGAGGCATCAGCGGTGAACAAGCTGCGCGGGCATACCGACCCGGCCAGCAGCAGCCCGATCATCCTGCATATGCGCTGACTGCCTTGTAGTGAGCGGGCTTGCCCCGCGCTGGGTGGCGCAGCCGTCCCAAACCCAGGCACTGCGGTTTTTCTGAAACACTGCGGCGTCCTTATTGGGATTGGGGCGGCTTTGCCACCCAGCGCGGGGCAAGCCCGCTCACTACAAAGTTTGCCGGCGCAATTAGAGACGCTTTCCCATAGTTCTCGATTTATCCTGTTTTTGACGTTTTTTTCTCATTCCCGGCTCTACATTGCCGCGCCTCAATATGAAAATGATTCCTATTGGTTTAGTCTCGACCAATTTCTCGCGTATCTCTCGCGCAGCCATCAGACCCGGAGTGTTCACCGCATGACCAGTCGCCTTCCTTCGTTCGTCAAAAAAGCCCTGCTCGCCACTGCCCTGGTCAGTGCCGGGCATGTGTATGCCGCCAGCGAGTCAGTCGGCCTGGTGGTGTACAACGCCCAGCACGAAAGCCTCACCAAGGCCTGGGTCGAAGGCTTCACCCAGGAAACCGGGATTCCGGTGACGATCCGCAATGGCGATGATACGGAGATGGGCAACCAGATCGTGCAGGAAGGCACCGCGTCCCCGGCGGATGTGTTCCTCACCGAAAACTCCCCGGCCATGGTCCTGGTGGACAACGCCGGCCTGTTCGCGCCACTCGAACCTGCCACCCTGGAACAGGTTGATCCTGCCTACCGTCCGGCTCACGGCAAATGGCTGGGGATTGCTGCACGCTCCACGGTGTTTGTGTACAACCCGAGCAAACTGAAAGACGCCGACCTGCCCAAATCGCTGATGGACCTGGCCTCGCCAAGCTGGAAAGGCCGTTGGGCCGCCTCGCCGGCCGGTGCCGACTTCCAGGCCATCGTCGCCGCCGTGCTGGAACTCAAGGGCGAAGCCGCCACCCTCGACTGGCTCAAGGCAATGAAGGCCAACGCGAGCATCTACCGTGGCAACAGCGCCGTGCTCAAAGCCGTCAACGCAGGCCAGGTCGACAGCGGCGTGATCTATCACTATTACAGCTTCGTCGATCAGTCCAAGACCGGCGAAAACAGCAAGAACACCCAGCTGCACTACTTCAAGCATCAGGATCCGGGCGCGTTCGTGAGCATCTCCGGTGGCGGCGTATTGGCCTCCAGCAAACATAAAGAACAGGCCCAAGCCTTCCTGAAGTGGATCACCGGCAAAGACGGCCAGGCGATTCTCAAGGACGGCAACTCGTTCGAATACGCGGTGGGCCTGAACGCCCAGTCCAACCCCAAGCTGACCCCGCTGGTGCAATTGGAAGCACCGAAGGTCGACGCGTCCAAGCTCAACAGCAAAAAAGCGGTCGAGCTGATGACCCAGGCCGGACTGCTCTGATTGTTGCCTGAACCTTCCCTGACCGGCATCGCCCACGCGTCGCCGCGCAAACGCTTCCACGGCCTGTTCAAAAGCCGGGGCGGCACGTGGGTCACCAGTTTGTCGGTACTGGTTTCGCTGCTGGCCCTGCTGCCGATCGCCTTTGTGATCGGCGTGTCGTGGCAAATTGGCTGGGCGCAGATCGAAGCGCTGGTGTGGCGCCCGCGTGTGGGCGAACTGTTGCTCAACACCGTGTTGCTGGTGCTGTTCACCTTGCCGTTGTGCATGGCGCTGGGGATTGCGCTGGCATGGCTGACCGAGCGCAGCAACCTGCCGGGGCGGCGTGCCTGGTCGTTGTTGGCCGTGGCGCCGCTGGCGGTGCCGGCGTTTGTGCACAGTTACGCCTGGGTCAGCCTGGTGCCGTCGATCCACGGCTTGCCGGCGGGCGTGCTGGTGTCGGTGATTGCCTACTTCCCGTTTTTGTACTTGCCGGTGGCGGCGACGTTGCGCCGGCTTGATCCGGCCATCGAAGACGTGGCCGAGTCCATGGGTCTCAAGCCCTGGGCGGTGTTCTGGCGGGTGGTGCTGCCACAACTGCGCCTGGCGATCTGCGGCGGCGCGCTGCTGGTGGGCCTGCACCTGCTGGCCGAATATGGCCTGTACGCGATGATCCGCTTCGACACCTTCACCACGGCCATTTTCGATCAGTTCAAATCCACCTTTAACGGCCCGGCGGCGAACATGCTGGCTGCGGTGTTGGCGTTGTGCTGCCTGGCGATGCTGACCGTCGAATCCGCCGCACGCGGGCATGCGCGCTATGCGCGGGTCGGTTCCGGCAGCGCCCGCGAACAGCGCACCGTCACACTGGGCGCGACCACCACCCTGCTCGCCCTGGCCTTGCAGGTCGCCACCTGCGCACTGGCCCTGGGCGTTCCGCTGGTCACCCTGGGCAAATGGCTGATCGCCGGTGGCAGCGAGGTCTGGCAGCTCGGCGAACTGTTGCCGGCACTGGAACAGACCCTGCTGCTGGGGATTGCCGGGGCGCTGTTGACCACGTGCGCGGCGGTACCGATCGCGTGGCTGTCGATCCGTGCGCCGGGGCGCTTGCAGCGCATGCTGGAGGGCTGCAATTACATCACCAGCTCGCTGCCGGGTATCGTCGTCGCGCTGGCCCTGGTCACGGTGACCATCCACTTCGCCCGGCCGATCTACCAGACCACGATCACCGTACTGCTCGCCTACTTGCTGATGTTCCTGCCACGGGCGCTGGTGAGCCTGCGCGCCGGTATCGCCCAGGCGCCGGTAGAGCTGGAAAACATGGCACGCAGCCTCGGCCGTTCGCCGGGCCGCGCGTTGTGGCTGATCACCATGCGCCTGGCCGCTCCCGCCGCCGCTGCGGGGGCTGCGTTGGTGTTCCTGGCGATCACCAATGAACTGACGGCGACGCTGTTGTTGGCCCCCAACGGCACGCGCACCCTGGCCACCGGGTTCTGGGCAATGACCAGCGAAATCGATTACGCCGCCGCGGCGCCCTATGCGCTGATCATGATCCTGCTCTCACTGCCGTTGACCGGCCTTCTCTACCACCAATCCAAACGCACGGCAGGCCGATGAACGCCCTCGAACTCCACGCCCTCTGCAAGACCTTCGGCACCCAGCGTGCCCTGGCGGACGTCAGCCTGTTGGTGCCCACGGGCAGCCGCACAGTGATCGTCGGGCCGTCCGGCTCCGGCAAGACCACCTTGCTGCGCATGATCGCAGGCTTTGAATTCCCCGACACCGGCCGCCTGACCCTCAACGGCCAGACCCTGGTGGACGCCACCCACGCCGTACCGGCGCACCAGCGCCAGATCGGCTACGTGCCCCAAGACGGCGCGCTGTTCCCGCACATGACCGTGGCCGACAACATCGGCTTCGGCCTGGCGACCAAAGGTGAGGCCCGCGACACCCGCATCGCCGAGCTGATGGACAGCGTGGCCCTGGACGCCAACATGGCCCGGCGCTGGCCCCACGAGTTGTCCGGCGGCCAGCAGCAGCGTGTCGCCCTGGCCCGTGCATTGGCGCAACAGCCACGGCTGATGCTGCTGGACGAGCCGTTTTCGGCACTGGACACCGGCTTGCGCTCGGCCATGCGCAAGATGGTTGCACGCCTTCTGAGCGACGCGGGCATCACCACAATCCTGGTGACCCACGACCAAAGTGAAGCGCTGTCATTTGCCGACCAACTGGCGGTGATGCGCCAGGGCCGCCTGGTGCAATCGGGCCACCCGATGGACCTGTACCAATACCCGGTCGATGAGCAAACCGCGTTGTTCCTCGGTGAAGCGGTGGTGCTGCCCGCCAGGGTAGAAGGCGGCTGGGCGCATTGCGGCCTGGGGCGCGTGCCGGTCGACAACCCGTCCCTGCACGACACCACACGGATCATGCTGCGCCCGGAGCAGCTGCAGTTGAGCACCAGCGGTGATGCCGGTTGCCGTGGCGTGGTGACCGAGCGCGAATTCGGCGGCAATACCTGCACCCTGACCGTGGTATTGCACCCCGATGAGGACGAACCGGGCCAGGCGATCCTGGTGCGCAGTTCGGGCTTGCAGGCGCCGCCGACCGGCACTGAGGTGCACCTCACCACGATCGGCATGGCACATATCCTGAAAAAAGACGCGGCGCTCAGTCTCAGCTGAGTTTCGGGGCTTATCTTCGAGGCCCGATATCACCTAGGAAGAACAAGCGCGGGCTGTGTATCACGGTGTGGCTGGCGACGTAACGTTCGCCCAACGCTTTTTTCGTGCGGATGTTGCCAGGCATAACTAAAAGTCCATAATGGACAAAATAGTTTATGCGGAGATATCCATGTCCAGCACGCCTCTCGTGATCAACCAGGGCCAGGCCCGTGAACTGCTCGCACAAGTCGATGTGCCGCGCATCCTGCACCAGCTGTTTCGCGACCTGGCCGCTGGGCAAGCGGTGCAGCCCGCGCAACAGTGGGTAGAGTTCCCGCACGGCGCGGGTGACTTCATCAATTACCTGGGCGTGCTGGCCGCCGACGCGGTGTACGGCGTCAAGACTTCGCCGTATATCGTGCGCGAGCAAGGGCCATTGGTGACGGCTTGGACATTGCTGATGTCGATGCACACCGGGCAGCCGCTGCTGCTGTGCGACGCGGCAGAACTGACCACCGCCCGCACCGCCGCCACGACAGCACTGGCCGTGGATGCCCTGGCGCCCGTGGCAGCCCGACGCCTGGCGATTATCGGCAGCGGCAAGGTCGCCCAGGCGCACCTGCACTACGTGCAGCACCTGCGCGGCTGGCAAAGCATCCGTCTGTATTCGCCAAGCCTTGGCAGTGCCGGCGTTGAAACCCTCACGCAGCTCAAGGCGCTGGACCCGCGCCTGAGTCTGGCCCGATCCTGCGACGAGGCCGTGCAAGACGCCGACGTTATCCTGCTGTGCACCTCGTCGGCCGGTCCGGTGATCGATCCGTCGCACCTGAGTAAACCGGCGCTGATCACCTCCATCAGCACCAACGCCCCCCGTGCCCATGAAGTACCGCCCCAGTGCCTGAACGCCATGCACGTATTCTGCGACTATCGCCAGACCACCCCAGACGCGGCCGGTGAAATGCTGATTGCTGCCGAGCAGCACGGCTGGGATAAACGCGCCGTGGTCGGCGACCTGCCCGAGTTGCTCAGCGATAGGGCACAGCGTCCGGACTACGACCGCCACGTTTTTTTCCGCTCCATCGGGCTGGGCCTGGAAGACGTGGCACTGGCCAATGCCCTCTACCAGATCCAGCGCTGAATCCCATTCAAGGAGATGTTCATGAGCCATGCAGACTTCATCATCATCGGCGGCGGCATTGCGGGTGCGTCAACCGGTTTCTGGCTGTCGCCGCACGGCAAGGTGTTGGTGCTGGAGCGTGAAAACCACCCGGCCTATCACTCCACCGGGCGCTCGGCGGCGCTCTACACCGCCGCTTATGGTACGTCGCAAGTGCGTGCCCTGACCCTGGCCAGCCGGGCGTTTTTCGATAACCCGCCCGCAGGTTTCTGTGAGCACCCGTTGCTCACGCCACGGGGTGAGTTGACCGTCGACTTCAACAATGACCCCGCCGAATTGAACGCCCAATACCTGAGCGCCAAGGCCACGGTGCCGCAGGTCGAACAGTTGAGTGCCGACGAGGCTTGCGCACGCTTGCCGATCCTGCGCCGCGAAAAAGTCCACGGTGCGATCTATGACCCTACGGCCAGCGACATCGACACCGACGCCCTGCACCAAGGCTATTTGCGCGGCATCCGCCGCAATCAGGGCGAAGTGCACACCGACAGCCACGTGCTGGGCCTGAGCCGCGATGCCGACGGCCTGTGGCAGGTGCGTACCCAGCACGCGACCTTCACCGCCCCGGTTATCATCAATGCCGCCGGGGCCTGGGCCGATTCCATCGGCGCGCTGGCGGGCGCCGCGTCCATCGGCCTGCAACCCAAGCGCCGCTCGGCGTTTATCTTCGCCGGGCCTGAGGGCGTCGACAGCCATGCCTGGCCGATGCTGGTGGCCCTCGACGAAGCTTTCTACATCAAGCCCGATGCCGGCATGTTCCTCGGTTCACCGGCCAATGCCGACCCGGTGGAACCCCAGGATGTGCAGCCCGAAGAACTGGACATCGCCATGGGCATCTACCAGATCGAAGAAGCCACCACCCTGACCATCCGCCGCCCCACCCGCACCTGGGCCGGCCTGCGCAGCTTTGTGCCGGATGGTGATTTGCTGTCGGGCTTCGATACCCGCGTGCCCGGGCTGTTCTGGGTCGCGGCGCAAGGCGGCTATGGCATCCAGACCTCGCCCGCCATGGGCCAGGCCAGCGCCGCCCTGGCACGCGGCGCCCCATTGCCCGAGCACCTGACGCGGTTCGGCCTGGACGCTGGTATGCTCTCCCCCGTCCGCCTGGAGCCCCATTGATGAACACCGCTGAACACGACAAGGTCATGCAGAACTTCCGTGCGATCGCCGATGCGATCGCCACGTTGTTCTTTCCCCATGCGGAAGTGGTGCTGCATGACTTGCGCACGCAAACCGTCGACTACATCGCCAATAACCTGTCGAAACGGGCCATTGGCGATGACTCCTCGCTGGAGGACATGCTCAGCGATGACGTCAGCGAAGTGAATATCGGCCCTTACGAAAAGCTCAATTGGGACGGTCAGAAAATTCGTAGCCTGAGTACCGTGTTGCACGACCACCAGGGCCATCGCCTCGCGGTACTGTGCATCAACCTGAATATTTCACTGTTCGAAAACGCCAAGGCGGCGCTGGACCTGTTCCTGTCGCCCAGCAAGCTGATCCCCCAGCCGGACTCGCTGTTTCGCGATGACTGGCAGGAACGCATCAACACGTTCCTGCACGCCTGGATGCGTGAACGCCAACTGAGCCTGAACCTGCTGACCCGTGACCACAAACGCGAACTGGTACTGGCGCTGCATGCCGAGGGCGCATTCAAGGGCAAGAGTGCCTCCAACTATGTGGCCAATGTGCTGGGCATGGGCCGGGCGACCGTCTACAAACACCTGAAAGAACTGAAGTTGTAGTGAGCGGGCTTGCCCTGATGCCAGTCAGTTAAGGCTTAACGCTGTCACGGTGGGAGGGGGCTTGCTCCCGATAGCGGTGTGTCAGGTTCAGAAACCGTGACTGACACACCGCTATCGGGAGCAAGCCCCCTCCCACA